>JAGOKF010000015.1 GCA_017994695.1 Myxococcota bacterium
TCGCCCCCGCCCGCCCCGGTGGTTCCCCCCGAACCCCCGGCAGGTCCGCCTCCACCCCCCTCCCGAACTCCCGGGCCACCCCCGTTGCCCCCGGCTGCGGCCCGGAAGGGCCCCGTCGCCGAGTCCCGGGAGGAGACGCCCCCTCCCCTGCCCCCGCCCCCGCGGGAAACCGGCCGTCCCTTCCCGGGTGTCCCGGAGGTGCCGACCGGTGGCCGACTTGCCGACGATCTGTTCCTGGACCTCTCCCGTCCGACCATCGATCTCCGACGGGCGGCCGAGATCCAGCCCGAGGAACCGGAACAACTGCCCAGGCAGCGCCTTCGCCCCGTGTCGTCCCAGGCCCCCCGGCCCGCGATGCCGCCGCCGCTGCCTCCCGTCCCGCCTTCCCCGCCGCTGGCCGCCGATTCCGTGTCCTCCGGCGAGATGCCGCTCTTCCCCGACGAATGGATGGGATCCGACGGCTCTGGCGAGCCGGGCATGGTGGTCCAGGTGGCGCCCAGGGTCCAGGTACCCGCGGCCCCTGATCCGCACATGGGCGTCCGGGACTTCAGCGTGATGATCCGTCACCTGGGGCGGAAGGACCGGCGCCGCAACCTCACCTTTGCCATCGCCGCCGGCGGCGTCCTGCTGGCCGCGGGCGGCGGGCTCTTCGCATGGATCTGGTTCTCCCCTCCGAAGGGGGGAGCCCTCCCCATCGAGGAGTCGGCCTCCCATGCCCCCCGATTCGAGACTCCCTCGGCCCCCGAGTCCCGCCGTCCCCGGGAACTGCCCAGGATCTCGCTGCTGGAGTCCCCCGGGGAACCGTTGCCGGCGAACGAAGCCGCCCGCTCGCGGTCGCCGAATCCCGAAGCCGCCCCCTCCGGGGCGGGCGTCCGGGTCGAACCGCCATCGAAACCTCCCGCCCCTCCGCCCCTCCCGGCTTCGGTGGACGAGGAGGTCCGGAAGGACACGGCCCGCTACGGATCCCTGATCGCGCGGGCCGAGGGGGGACGCCGGGAGGAGGCCCCGATGGCCGATGCCCCGAAGACCCTCGAGACGATCCCCCGAACCCGGATGAACCAGGAACTGATGAACCAGTTCCTGGAGAAGAAGCACCGGAAATTCGAGGCCTGCAAGTCCCAGATGAAGAAGCCCCACGAGGGGCAGATCCTGGTCGGGATCGCCTTTGAGGTCACGGCGACCGGACAGGTGCAGAACGTCCAGGTGGTCCCGAAGAACGGGGTCTGGGATGGCAACCTCACCCGGTGCATCCGGGACGTGATCCTGGAATGGGCCTTCCCGCCCCAGCCGGAAACCCTGTTCTACCAGACCAGCCTGATGCTCTGATCTTGGAGGAGGCCATGAGGCACCCCGTCTTCGCGTTCCTCGGCATCGCGTTCCTCCTCGGAATGCCGGGATCGGTCCGGGCCGAAGGGACCATCCGGAAGGAACTGACCTTCCTGGGCTTCACGGAGGACGGATCGCGCTTCCTTCTGCAGGTGCGCGACGCCAACACCGGGGATTCCCTATCGTTCCGCTCCGTGGAAACCGGCAAGGCCGAAAAGACGATCCCGGTCGATTCCCCCGGGGACCTGGAACCCGCCGTCGCAAGGGCCCGGAAGTCTCTTCGGGTCCAGGACGCGGGAGTCGAGGGCCCCACGTCCCCGGACGGCCGCTACACGCTGATCCTGGTTCCCAAGGGACCCCGGACCCAGATCCGGGTTCTCCGCGGGGAACGGCAGGCCGTGTTGCAGACCCTCGATGCCCGGGGAACCGGCGAGACTCCGATCCAGTGGATGATGAAGAGCATCCACTGGTCCCGGGACGGGAGGAGCCTCGTGCTGCTGCTGCACCGGAAGGAATCGGGCATCGTTTCCCAGGACACGGACCAGGCGGTCTCCCTGCGGTTCATGCCCTCGGAACTCCAGTTCGGAGCGACCCCATGATCCCGCGCCGTCGTCCCGGTGGCCCGCCCCCCTCCCCTTTTTCCATGTGGATTCGGGCCTTCCTTCTCCTGCTGGTGCTGGCCGCCGTGGTCTGGTTCCAGCGGGAGGTCGGATCCGGTGCCGCCGGCTGCCTCGCCCTCTTCGGGCGTTGAGTTTCCCTCCCGGAAAGGGGTATCATTCCTGCGCCTTGGTTGCGAGGATGGCTGCATGGTGACTTTCCGTCGAGGCATCGCGATTCTGCTGCTGGCCGCAGCGTCCTGCGGAGGTGGCCAGACGGCGCGCTTCCCCCGGATCGAACTGGACCCGCCGGAACTGGACGCCCAGATCGACACCGAGTACTCCCTGGTCATCCGGAACACCGGGGACGCGCCCCTGACACTGACCGAGGCCCCGTCGCTGACCTTCCAGGGATGCGAGGGAGACCCCGACGACCTCTTCACCCTGGACTACGACACCACGCGGTCCTTCCCTCTGCAGATCGCCCCCCGGGGATCGGAAGCGGACTGGCCCGATCTGCCGACCTCCCTGCCCCTGGCCGTGGTCTATCACCCGGCACCCGGGGACTGCCCCCGGTCCGCCGTGATCCGCATTCCCAGCGATGATCCCGACCGCCCGGTCCTGGAGGTCCGGCTGCAACTGATCCGCGGCGAGCCCCACCTGGAGGCGGAGCCCTCGCCCCTGGACCTGGGATACGTCCCCGAAGGGGATCGGCAGGAGGGGATCCTGACCCTGAGGAACACGGGACTGGGCGACCTGCGCATTTCCCGGGTGGGCTTCCTGGGCAAGGAGGGGTTCTTCGTCCAGTGGAAGTGCCCCCGGATGGACGGGACCAGCGCCGATGCCTGGCTCCCCGTCGGCCCGAAGACCACGACGATGGACGGCACCGTCTGCGCCGAGGAGATCGTCATTCCGAGGAACACCGCGTTCACGGTCCCGGTGAAGTACCAGGCCATCGACGATCAGCCCGCCAGGGCCACCATGTCGTTCTTCTCCAACGACCCCGAGTTCGACGCCGCCAAGGGCGAGGCCCTGGAGGTCGAGTTGCGGGCGAACGTCGGCGGGCCCTGCCTGCGGCTGGTCCCCTCCCCGGTGGACTTCGGGGGCGTGGTCGCCCCCGGCGCCAAGCAGATGAGCGCCCGGATGACCTCCTGCGGCGACCAGGACGTGGCCGTGACCTCCATCACGCTGGACCCCGCCGGGAGTTCGGACTTCCAGCTGGACCTGTCGAACCTGGGAGCCTTCAACGCGGCGAGCCCCCTGGTGCTTCGTCCCGGAGAGACCTCCCGGGACTTCGTGATCCGCTTCCTCCCGCAGACGGTGGACAAGGACCCGACGGGCGCGGTGCTTCCCGATACGTCGACGCTGCTCATCGCGAACAACTCCCCGGCCCAGGTCCTCAAGGTGCCCGTCAAGGGGCTCGGAGTCGAGGCCCAGTGCGCGAAGTGCCAGTTCACGATCCGGTCCGGCGCCAAGGTCCTGGGGGACGGCGCATCGGTCGAGCCCCTGACGGTCCTGAACCTGACCGACGAATCCTTCGACCCCACGGATCCCCTGGCGGGCGGCGGCATCACGAAGCGGCTGTGGACCGTGGCCCAGCCCCCGGGATCGGTGGAGAATTTTCAACCCTCTCCCTACCTGCCGGAAACGAACTTCGCCTGCAACATCGTCGGGGAATACGTCTTCACCCTGACCGTGGAGAACGCCCAGGGGTGCAGCGACACGTGCAGCCGGACCATCCTGGTCAATCCTCCCCAGGGGATCCACATCGAACTGACCTGGAACACCCCTTCGGATCCGGATCAGTCGGACCGCTGCAGCCCCGGCATCCAGTGCGGGTCGGACATGGACCTCCACGTCGTCCATCCCTACGCCCGGGGTGACGTGCTGGACCCCCAGGGCCAGGTCTACGGGTACTTCGACGACGACTGGGACTGCTACTGGGCCAATGCGCATCCGGTGTGGGACCTCCAGCATGCCTCCGACCCCCTCTACCAGCCCAACCTGGACCGGGACGACACCGACGGCGCCGGGCCCGAGAACTTCACCTACCCGATCCCTCCCAAGGACAAGTGCTTCCGGGTCGGCGTCCACTACTTCGACGACCACACCTTCGGGCGGTCCTATCCGACGATCCGGGTGTACCTGGACAGCGCCACGCCCATTTACGAGAAGACCGTGTCGAAGGGCATGAACATGCTGGACATGTGGGATGTGGGACGGGTCTGCTACTGGGACCAGTCCCACCCCTTCCAGGAGTTCACCAAGAGCAACGGGGACCCCGTGATCATCTCGAATTACCGTTCGCCCTGACAATGGCCCGGCGGGAGGCATGATGCGTCTTGTCCGATTCGCCCTGGGATGCGGGTGCGTCGCGTGGTCGATGTCCTGCGGCGGATCCTCGGGGGATCCGGGGGACGCATGGGCCGAGGTTCCGGTCGTGATCTTTCCCGATTCCGGCCCTCGGGACCCCGGGTCGCCCACCGATCCCGGCCTCCTCGATCCGGGAGCGCGGGATCCCGGGCAGGGCGATGCCCCGGGAACTGATCCGGGCAGGGATCCGGGAACTCCCGACCCCGGCGCCCCGGACCCGGGAACGGAGGACCCGGGCTCCTGGGATCCGGGAGCCTTCGACAGCGGCCCCCGGGACCCGGGCTGCGTCCGCAACTGCACGAACCGCCAGTGCGGATCCGACGGTTGCGGGGGTTCCTGCGGACAGTGCACCGCTCCCGCCCAGTGCCTGTCCTTCCAGTGCGTCTGCACCCCGAACTGCACGAACAAGACCTGCGGGGACGACGGCTGCGGCGCCACCTGTCCGCCCGGCTGCCCCGAGGACCGTCCCTGCGCCCCCGAGGGGAAGTGCATGGGCTACGGAGTCACCGGTTCCTGCCCCAGGTTCACCACGGCCGAGTGCGACGGCACCTACGAGCCTCTCGGCGGCACGGGATCGTCCAACAGCGACATCCTGGACCTGTATCCCTCCTCCTGCGGCGGAATCGTGGCCCACGGTCCCGAGCGGGTGTACCGGCTGGTTCCGGACACGACCGGTACGATCACCGTGAAGTTTTCCCAGAGCACCCCGCCGGGCCAGTCGTTCCTGCAGGTCTTCGTGCTGAAGGGGAAGGACTGCCTGACAACCTCCTGCATCCAGGCCGGGAAGGGGACCTTCAGCGTCTCCGTGGAAGCGGGCCAGACCTACTGGTTCGTGGTGGACGCGGACGTCAACAACACGGGCATGTTCAGCCTCTTCCTCGACTGCGACTGGTACACGCCGCCCCGGGACTACTGATTCGGCTTCGGCCCGGAAGCCCCGTTGCGGGACTTCCACCAGCGGGCGATCCTCCCGGCGACGGCCTCGGGGGTGAAGCCGTATTCCCGGGCCAGCACCTCCGCGGGGGCGCTTTCCCCGAAGCGATCCATCCCGATGGGCAGGCCGTCGAGGCCGACCCACTTCCACCAGCCCAGCGTGGAACCGGCCTCCAGGGAGACCCGGGGCACGCCCCGGGGGCATACGGCGTCCCTCCAGTCCTCCCCTTCGGCCTCGAACCGTTCCAGGCAGGGAATCGACACGACCCGGACCCCAATGCCCTCCGAGGCCTCCAGGCGTTCCGCCGCCGCGACGGCCAGGGGGACTTCCGACCCGGTGGCCAGGACGACCAGGTCCGGCGTGCCCCCCCGGGCTTCCCGGAGGACGTATCCTCCCCTCCGGACGGCATCGATCCCCGCCCCGGCGGGACGAGGCAGCGCCGGGACGTCCTGGCGCGTGGTGACGATGCACGATGGCCCATCCTCCAGGGCCTGCTCCCAGGCGACGGCCACCTCCAGCGGATCCGCCGGCCGATAGACCTTCATTCCCGGGATTCCACGGAGGGCCCAGAGATGCTCGACGGGCTGGTGGGTCGGTCCGTCTTCCCCGACCTGGTAGCTGTCATGGCTGAAGACGAAGATCACCCGGAGCCGCATCAGCGCCGCCAGTCTCAGCGACGGGGTCAGGTAGTTCGAGAAGGCCAGGAACGTGGATCCGAAGGGACGGAAGGGACCCGCCAGGGCCATCCCGTTCACCATCGCCCCCATCGCGTGCTCCCGGATGCCGAAATGGATGTTCCGGCCGGAGGCGTCCGTCCCCGAGACGTCCCCGCAACCCTCCAGCCGGGTCTTGTTGGACGGGGCCAGGTCGGCCGAACCGCCCACCAGGGCCGGGATCTCCCGGGCGGCCACCTGGAGAGCCCGGTGGCACTGTTCCCGGGTGGCCTTCCCCGCAAGGGCCTCCGCCTCGACGGACATCCGGCGGGCCAGGCCTTCGGGGAGTTCCTTCCGGTGCAGTTCGTCCCAGACCCCTGCCGCATCAGGGTGTTCCCGTCGCCAGTCGTGGAACCGGGCCTCCCAGTCCTCCCGGGCCCGGGTTCCCCGCCGGCCGATGGACCGGAAGAGTTCCTCCACGTCTGGGGGGATCCAGAAGGTGCGGTCCTTGGGCCACCCCAGTTTCTCCTTCGTCGCCAAGGCCTCCCGGGGTCCGAGGGGCGCCCCGTGGGTCTTCGGGGATCCCTCCAGCGTCGCAGAACCGCGCCCGATGATCGTCCGCAGCACGATCAGGGAAGGTCTCTCCCGCTGTCCGCAGGCCTTCTCCAGCGCCCGGTCGACCTCGTCGGCCGCGTGTCCGTCCACCTCCTGGACGAACCACCCCTGGGACTGGAATCGGCCCCGGACGTCCTCGGAGAAGGCCAGGTCCGTGGCCCCCTCGATGGTCACCCGGTTGCTGTCGTAGAGGCACACGAGGTGCCCCAGGCGGAGGTGCCCCGCCAGGGACGCCGCCTCGCAGGTGATCCCCTCCATCATGTCCCCGTCACCGGCCATCACGAAGACCCGGTATCCGACGGGGAAATCGGCGTCCTTCTGTACCCGGGCCGCCAGCATCCTCCCGGCCAGGGCCATTCCGACCCCAGTCGCGAACCCCTGTCCCAGGGGACCCGTGGTCGTTTCGACCCCGGGGCAGCCCCCCTGTTCCGGGTGACCCGTCGCCCGGCTTCCCAGTTGCCGGAAACGCCGGATGTCGTCCAGGGACAGGTCGTACCCCGTCAGGTGCAGCAGGGCGTACTGGAGCATCGAGGCATGGCCGGCCGACAGCACGAACCGATCCCGATCGACCCAGTCCGGGCGGGCGGGATCGAACCGGAGATGCCGGGCGAAGAGCACCAGCGCGGCCTCGGCCATTCCCATCGGCGCGCCGGGATGGCCGGACCGGGCGGCCTCGACGGCGTCCACGGCCAGCATCTGGATCGTGCGGACCGCCCGATCCCACAGGTCCCTGTTCCCCAGGATGTTCTCGTTCATCGCTCCGCCTTCCGGAAGTCGGGTTCTACGGCACCTGTTCCGCCCCGCCGGACACTTCCAGGTTGTCGATCAGCCGGGTGTTCCCGAGCCGCGCCGCCGCGGCCACCAGCAGCGGCGCTTTGGCGACGGCCTTCTCCTCGAGGGTCGCCGGGTCGCAGAGGGACAGGTACTCGACCCGGAATCCTGCCGACTCCAGCGCCCGGATCCCCTCCTCCCGGAGGATTCCGGCCTCTTCCTGGCCCTGCCGCACCCGGTCCCCGATTTCCCGGAGGACCCGGTAGAGGGCGGGCGCCCGCTCCCGCTCTTCGGCGGTCAGGTAGAGGTTCCGGGACGACATCGCCAGGCCGTCCTGTTCCCGGACCGTGGGATGCCGGACGATGCGCACCCCCAGGTCCAGGTCCGCCACCAGCTGCTCGATCACCCGCACCTGCTGGTAGTCCTTCAGGCCGAAGACCGCCAGGTCCGCCCTGGAGGCGGCGAACAGTTTCGTCACGACCAGGGCCACCCCCCCGAAATGGTGGGGACGCGAAAGACCGCAGAGATGCCTGGGCAGATGTTCGAGATCCACCCGGGTCTGGAAGCCGGGAGGGTACATCTCCTGGACTCCCGGGGCGAAGACCGCGTCCACCTGGAGCGGTTCGAGCATTTTCAGGTCCCGGGCGAGGTCCCGGGGATACCGGGCGAAGTCCTCGGACGGCCCGAACTGGGTGGGATTGACGAAGATGCTGACGACGACCCGGTCGGCCTCCCGGCGGGCCGCCCGGACCAGGGCCAGGTGCCCCTCGTGGAGGGCCCCCATCGTCGGCACCAGTCCGACGATCCGCCCCTCCCGGTGCCAGGCGTCCGATCGTGCCCGCAGGTTGGCCGGTTCCCGAATGACCTCCACGTGCCCTCCCTAGAACGAGTGATCGTCGTCCGGAAAGACTCCCTCCCGGACCTCCCGGGCGTACTCCCGGATGGCCCCAGGGATCGTGTCCGCCAGGCGGAGGTACTTCTTCAGGAACCGCGGCTGGAAGGAATCGTCCATTCCCAGCAGGTCGTAGAGGACCAGCACCTGCCCGTCGCAGTCCGCCGAGGCCCCGATGCCGATGGTCGGCACGGGGACCTCCCGGGTGATCCGGGCGGCCAGTTCCTTCGGAACAGACTCCAGCACCAGGGAATAGATCCCCGCCTCGACGAGGGCCCGGGCCTCCTCCACCAGCAGTTCCGCCGCCTCGGCCCCCCTCCCCTGCACCCGGAACCCCCCGAACTGGTGCACCGACTGGGGGGTGAGCCCCAAATGCCCCATCACCGGGATCCCCGACTCGACACATCGCCGGATCGCCGGGGCGGTCCGCCGCCCTCCTTCCATCTTCACCGCGTGGGCCCCGCATTCGGCCACCAGCCGTCCGGCGTTCCGAAGGGCCTCCTCGGGGGAGACCTGGTAGGTCAGGAAGGGCATGTCCGCCACCAGGTGGGTCGCCTGCAGTCCCGCGGCCACGCATTTCGTGTGGTAGGCCACCTGGTCCAGGGTGACCCCGAGGGTGTTGGGCTGCCCCTGGATCACCATCCCCAGGCTGTCCCCCACCAGCACCATGTCCACTCCGGCCGCCTCCACGAGCCGGGCGAAGGTGGCGTCGTAGCAGGTGACCATCACCAGCCTTCTCTGACCCTTCGAGGCCATGATCTCCGGAACGCCCAGGGCCTTGCGAACCATCGGATCCTCCCCGGCGGGCGGCGTGAGGGTAGCAAAGGGCCCCGCTCCGGACAAGTTCCATTCCCCGGAGGGACATCGTAGGCTACCGGGGTCTCCGGACGGAGGATCGGCGATGACGGTGTTCTTCGAGGACCTCCAGGTCGGCCAGTCTGCGGAGTTCGCCAAGACCTTCAGCGAAGCGGACATCACGATGTTCGCGGGGGTCAGCGGCGACCACAACCCGGTGCACGTCAACGAGGAGTACGCGAGGACGACCCGCTTCGGCGGGCGCATCGTCCACGGGGCCCTGACGGCCTCCCTGATCTCCGCGGTGCTCGGGATGCAGATGCCCGGCACCGGGACGATCTACCTCTCCCAGACGCTCCGCTTCCTGGCGCCGGTTCGCCTGGGCGACACGGTGACCGCCCGGGCCACGGTGAAGACCCTCGATCCGGCCCGGAAACGGGTGACCTTCGAGACGACCTGCCGGGTCGGAGAGCGGGTCGTGCTGGAGGGGGAGGCGGTGGTGCTGGCCCCGAGCCGGGGCTGACCCGTCAGCGTCCCGGACGGCGCCGTCGTGCCCGGTCCACCAGTCCGATGGCCGCCAGCACCCACGGGAGCCAGCCGAACGAGGCCGGGGTCGGCCCGGAACCGCACCCCCCTCCCGTCGAGGCCTCCCGGGGAGCCGCCACGCAGGTCCCGTAGATCAGTTGTTGCCCCTCGGGACACCGGAGGGTCCCGGTCCCGTCCCCGGGATCCCCGCCCGGGTTTCCGGGGACCCCCGTGTCGGAGGACGGCGAGGAATTCCCGTCGTCCTCCCCGGCCGGTTCCTCGCACCGGCCGGCCCGACAGACCGCCGGGGCTTCGCAGACCCCGCACAGCCCCCCGCAGCCGTCATCGCCGCAGGTCCTTCCCTGGCAGAGCGGCACGCAGGACTGCCCTTCCTCCAGGCAGGTTCCCTGGGCGCCGCAGACCATGCCCCTGGGACAGACCCCGCAGACGCCGTCGCACCCGTCGGGGCCGCATTCCTTTCCCTCGCAGGCCGGATGGCAGACCTGGGGCGCCTCGCACCTCCCTTCCTTGCACAGAAAGCCTTCCTGGCAGGTGCCGCAGACGCCTCCGCACCCGTTCTCCCCGCATTCCCGGCCCGCGCAGTCTGGGGTGCAGTCCGGAGCCGCACAGACCCCGTCCCGGCAGGTCCTTCCCCCGGAACAGGAACCGCAGGACCCGCCGCAGCCGTCATCCCCGCACTCCCGGCCCGAACAGGAGGGCTGGCAGGCGGACTGGCATCTTCCCTGGACGCAGGTGCCAAATCCCCCGCAGGTCCCGCAGGACCCGCCGCAGCCGTCATCCCCGCACTCCCGGCCCAGGCAGTCGGCGATGCATGGCGCCGGGATCGCCGGGCAGGAATCGGCCCCCACTCCCATCAGAGTCCCGCACTGGTATCCCAGGAAAGCGACGTAGCCGCAGTCCGCGAAGAAGCATTCCTCCATGCACAGGATGCCGCCGTCGCACCAGTAGCGATAGGCCCCGTCCTTGCAGCAGCCCTCGGCCGTGATGGCCCCGCAGTCGTTCCCGACCTGGATTCCGAAGTCCCATTCGCAGTCCGCCCTTGCCGGCAGCGGAAGGGCCCACAGTCCGACCGCCAGCCACCAACCTGCCCGGATTCTGGACACGAATCCTCCTGACGTTTCGGAACCTGGCGGATTTTACTCCCATATCGACCGTCCGTCCATTGCCGGCCAATCTGCTGGACCTGCCGGTCGCCTTCCGGCTAGACTTCGTTGCACCTTCGGGCGGAGGCAGCGATGAAGGTCCTGGGTCTGAACTTCAGCAATGACGCCGCGGCGGCAATGGTGGTGGACGGCCGGGTCGTGATGGCGGTCCAGGAGGAGCGCTTCCGCCGCGTGAAGCACTACGCGGGCTTCCCCGAGGCCTCCATCCGGGCCTGCCTGAAGGCGGGAGGCACCCCGATGGCCGACCTGGACGCGGTGGCCTTCTTCTGGAACCCCGGCATCCACGCCGCCACCCCCTCCTGGCGGCAGAGCAGCGTGCCCAGGCACCACATGGAGTTCTTCTTCGACGTCCCCAACCACCTCCTCCCCCAGTGGGGTTCCCCGCCGGAGGTCTCGGAACAGGTCTTCCACTTCCCTGGTCGGAAGCCCCTTCGCATCTACTACGTCACCCACCACCTGGCCCACGCGGCGGCGGCTCTGTTCACGTCCCCGCACCAGGAGGCGGCCATCCTGACCCTGGACGGCTACGGCGAACGGGATTCCTCGGTGATCTGGAACGCACGGGGGACCACCTTCCAGCGCCTCTGGACCCAGGAATACCCCCACAGCCTGGGAGCCTACTACGCCGCCATCAGCCAGTACCTCGGCTTCAAGCCGAACAGCGGCGAGGGCAAGGCGATGGGCCTCGCATCCTACGGCCGGCCCCGGTACGCCGACGAGTTCCGCAGGATGCTCCGGCTGACCCCCGGTGGCTTCGAACTGGACCTGTCGTACTTCCAGTTCTTCGTCGAACGCCCCGCCCGCTTCTCCCCGAAGATGGTCGATCTCCTCGGCGAACCCCGCGTGCCGGAATCGGAGATCACCGAACGTCACCAGGACCTGGCCGCCTCGATGCAGATCGTCTTCGAGGAGGCCGTCATGCACCTCGCCCGGATCGCCCGGGAACGCACCAACGCCCGGGTCCTCTGCATGTCCGGCGGGGTCACCCTGAACTGCCTGGCCAACGGGCGGCTGGTCCGTTCCGGGCTCTTCGAAGACTACTTCTTCCAGCCCGCATGCAGCGATGCCGGGGCCGGCCTGGGAGCGGCGCTCTACGTCAGCCACGTCCTGGGCGGGGTTCCCAGGGCCCCGACCCTGCTGCTGGATTACCTGGGACCCCGTCACTCGATGGACGAGGTGAGGGACACGCTGGACAAGGGAGGGATTCCCTTCCACGAGGTTTCGGATGCCTGGGAGACCGCCGGTCGCCTGCTGGCCCGGGGGTACATCGGCAGCGTCTTCCAGGGAGCGGCGGAGTTCGGTCCCCGGGCCCTGGGCAACCGGAGCACCCTGTCGGATCCCCGCCCGGCGGAGATGAAGGACCGCCTGAACGCCCGGGTGAAGTTCCGGGAACCCTTCCGGCCCTTCGCTCCGACGATCCAGGCACACCGGGCACCGGAGTACTTCGAGGGGTGCACCTTCAGCCCCTTCATGCTCCGGGTGCATCCCACGCGCCCCGAGCGCCTCGCGGAGGCCCGTGCGGTGACCCACGTGGACGGAGGAGCCCGGGTCCAGACCCTCGAGAGGGACCAGAATCCCCGCTACTACGATCTCATCGAGTCCTTCCGCCGGGAGACCGGCACGCCCCTGGTCCTGAACACCTCGTTCAACATCCGGGGCGAGCCCATCGTCAACAGCCCCGCCGACGCCGTGAAGTGCTACCTGACCACCGGGATGGATTTCCTGTTGCTGGAGGACGTCCTGCTGGTCAAGGACCCCTCGATCCTCTGAACCTGCCGCCGATCCGTTTCCGTTCCGCCGCGCTTTCCGATAGCATCGCCGCGCCATGGGTGCCGAGACCACCCCGTCGATGCAGCAGTACCTGGCCGCCAAGGCCGAGCACCCGGACTGCATCCTGCTGTTCCGGATGGGCGATTTCTACGAAACCTTCTTCGACGACGCGGTGGAGGTGGCCCGCCTGCTGGACATCACCCTCACGTCCCGGAACAAGGACGACCCGAACCCCATCCCCATGGCCGGAGTACCCTACCACGCCCTCCATTCCTACCTGCTCCGGCTGCTGGATGCGGGGCGCAAGGTCGCCATCTGCGAGCAGGTGGAGGACCCCCGCCAGGCGAAGGGGCTGGTCCGGCGGGAGGTGGTCCGGGTCGTCACCCCGGGGGTCCTGCTGGACACGGAGATCGAGGACCCCGGACGTCCCAACCATCTCCTGGCGATCCTCCCGGAGGGTTCGGGCTTCGCGCTGGCCGTGCTGGATGCGTCCACCGGGGATTTCCGGGGGGCCATTCTGCCCTCCCGGGAACTGCTGGTGGAGGCCTGGCACCGCCTGTCCCCGAGGGAACTGCTCGAGGCTCCAGGTGGCCTTTCCCAGGACGCGTTCCCGTCCACGGAATCCCTGGCCCGCAGTTCCCTGGAGGCACGCGACTTGGAGGAGGATGCGCTTCCCGACGATCTCCGGGCGATCCTCCCGGACCCGGCGCCTCATCCGGGTCTCCGCCGGGCCGCGGTTGCGCTGCTGTCCTACCTGGGACGCACCCATCCGGCCCTCCGGACCACCGTCCGCCCCTTCCGTCCCCTCTGGGTGGCCTCCACCGCCCGCCTGCCCCCGACCACCATCCGCAACCTGGAACTGCTGGAATCGGCCCTGGGGGGCCGCCAGGGTCCGTCCCTGGTCCGGTACCTGGACCGCACCCGGACCGCGATGGGAAGCCGCCTGCTCCGGGCTCGCCTGCTGGCGCCCCTGACCGACCCCGACGAGATCGACCGCCGCCTGGACGAGGTCGAGGCCCTGGTCCGCCTCCCCCTGGCCCGGGAAGGGATCCAGGAGGCCCTGAAGGGGGTGTCGGACATCGAGCGCATCCTGACCCGTCTTGCCGCGGGGGCCGCGAACGCCCGGGACCTCAGGGCGATGGCACGTGGCGTCGATGCGATCCAGGCCGCCGCCCGGGTGATCCAGGACGCGGGGATCACGGCCCTGGCGGAAACGGCCCGGGTTCCGTCGTCGCTCCCCGAACTGGCCGAGGGGATCCAGTCCACCTTCGTCGAGGATCCCCCTTCGACCGTGAAGGAGGGGGGACTGGTCCGGCGCGGCATCCGGCAGGACCTGGACGAGGCCCTGGACATGGCCGAGAACGGCCGCCAGTACATCGCCCGATACGAGGCCGACGAGCGGGTCCGCACGGGAATCCCCACGCTGCGCATCCGCTTTCACCGGGTCTTCGGCTACACCATCGAGGTCAGCCGTTCTCAGGCCGAACGGGTGCCTCCCGATTACCAGCGACGGCAGACCCTGGCGGGGGCCGAGCGCTACACGACCCCGGAACTCTCCCGGCTGGAGGACCAGGTCGCCACGGCCGAGGAACGATCCCGGGAAATCCAGCAGGCGATGTTCGAGGAGTGGCGAACGAGGGTCCTTGTTGCCCGCTCGGACTTCCAGGCCCTCGCGGACTCCCTGGCCCGGCTGGACCTGGCGGCGTCGCTGGCCGAGGTCGCCCAGCGCCATTCCTGGTGCCGCCCCGTGGTCCACCCGGGTCGGGAGATCCATCTCCGGGACGCCCGGCATCCGCTGGTCGAGGCGGCCCTCCCGCCCGGCACCTTCGTCCCGAACGACTTCGACCTGGACGGGATCCAGACCACGATGATCCTCCTGACGGGCCCGAACATGGCCGGCAAGAGCACGGTCATGCGGCAGGTCGCCCTGGCGGTCATCCTGGCCCAGATGGGTTCCTTCGTCCCGGCCCGGGAGGCCCGCCTGGGGGTGGCGGACGCGATCTTCACCCGGGTGGGCGCGATGGACGACCTGGCGTCGGGCCGCAGCACCTTCATGGTGGAGATGAGCGAGGCCTCGGAGATCCTGGCCCGGGCAACCGACCGGAGCCTCGTGATCCTGGACGAGATCGGCCGGGGCACCTCGACCTTCGACGGGGTCGCCATTGCCTGGGCCGTGGCGGAATACCTCCAGGAACGGATCGGCTGCCGGACCCTCTTCGCGACCCACTACCACGAGATGACGGACCTGGTCCGGGTGCTCCCCCGGGTTCGGAACCAGTCGGTGGCGGTGAAGGAATGGGGCGGCGAGGTCCTGTTCCTCCGGCGGCTGGTGGACGGCCCCGCCAGCAAGTCCTACGGAATCCAGGTGGCCCGACTGGCGGGCCTTCCGGCCGAGGTGCTGGCCAGGGCCCGGGAGGTCCTCGCGAACCTGGAGTCGGTGGAACTGGACGCCACCGGCCGGCCCGTCCTCGGAAGAAGCCGGAGGCAGGCGGCCTCCCGCAAGGCGGCGGTGGCCCAGATGGACCTCTTCGGGGCCCCGCTCCCGGACGATCCGGCTCCCCAGGCCGTCGATCCCCTGATCCAGCGCCTCCAGCGCCTGGATCCGGAACGTCTGACGCCCCTGGAAGCCATCCAGGTGCTCGGCGACCTCGTGGCCGAGGCCCGCAAGCGCATCCCTCCGGCAGAACCGGAGGCTGATTCAGGGAGGACCTGACATGCCCATCTCCATCGAGGACGCCCTCCAACGCCTCCGCCAGGGGAGAATGCTGATCCTGGTCGACGACGAGGACCGGGAGAACGAAGGGGACGTGGTCGCCGCCGCCTCCTCGATCACCGCCGAGCAGATCGCCTTCATGGCCCGCCAGGCCCGGGGGCTGATCTGCGCCGCCCTGGCCCCGGAGATCTGCGATCGCCTGGGCTTCGAGCCGATGACCCGTCAGAACACCGCCCCCTACGGCACCGCCTTCACGATCAGCGTCGATGCCCGGGAGGGGGTCCGGACGGGAATCTCGGCGTCGGAGCGGGCCCATACCATCCGGCTGATGACCGACCCGGCCGCCGGGCCCCGGGATTTCGTGTCCCCTGGCAACGTCTTTCCTCTTCGGGCGGTCCCCGGCGGGGTCCTGGTCCGGACCGGCCAGACCGAGGGATCCGTGGACCTTTGCCGGATGGCGGGCGTCGGAGCCGCGGGGGTCATCTGCGAGATCCTGAAGGACGACGGCACCATGATGCGCATGGCCGAACTGGAGAAGTTCGGCGAGGCCCATGACCTCCCCATCGTCACGGTCGCGGACATCGTGTCCTATCGCCTCCGGAACGAGACGCTGATCCGCCCCGTCGCCTCCGCCGATCTGCCGACGGACTTCGAGGACTTCCGGGTCCATGCCTTCACGACGGACTTCGACGGGCGGGCCCACCTCGCCCTCGCCCTCGGCGACCTTTCCACCCCGGATCCGGTCCTGGTCCGGGTGCACCGGGCCAACTTCCCCGGGGACCTCTTCACGTTCTCGAAGCCGCCCCGGGGACATCCCGAGGTGGAACGGGGCCTGAAGGCCATCGCCGCCGAGGGCCGGGGGATCTTCCTGTACCTGAACCGCGAAGAGACCGGCGAGGACCTGCTCCGTTCCCTGTCCCGCCTGGTCCCCTGCCGGGAGCCCGCCCGCCAGGTGGAGAAGGCGATGGGCCAGGACGTCCAGGTCAACTTCCGGGACTTCGGCGTCGGGGCCCAGATTCTCCGGCATCTGGGGGCCCAGCAGATCCGCGTGGTGACCGATCACCCGAAGCACTTCGCGGCGATGGCCGGATTCGGGCTCCAGATCGTGGAATTCGTCCCCATGAGCGAGGAGGCCGGATGATCCCGGGATCCCCTGGCAATCGTCTTCTGCACCTCCTGGACTCCTGGGTCGATCTCTGCTCGCGCCGTCCGGGCCGGATCCTCGTGGGCGCCCTGGCGCTGGCGATCCTGGCGGGATGGGCCGCGTCGGGACTCAACCTGCGGTCCGACTTCATCGAGTTGCTCCCGACGGACTCCCCGTCGGTGCGCAACCTGGAGCGCCTGAAGACCCAGGTCGCCTCCTACTCCACCCTCGTCGTGGCGATGGAGTGCCCGGACCTCGAGGCGTCCAAGCGCCTGGCCGACGACCTGGCACGGAGGCTGCGGACCTGGCCCCGGGATCGCATCTGGGCCGTGGACGACAACATCCGGGAAATCCGAGAGTTCTATTCCCGGAACCGCTACCTCTACGCCGACCTGGAGGACCTCGTGGACTTCCGGGACCGGCTGAAGAAACGAATCCAGGAGGAGACCGAGGCCCAGGCCTTCGAGTCTTTGGACGACGAACCCGCGCCCCGGACCGACCTGGGCATCGAGGCCCTGAAGGCCAAGTACGACCGCAAGGTCCGGGAGCAGGACCGGTACCCCGACGGCTACTACGTCACTCCGGACCGATCGCTGCTGGCCATCTTCATCCGGCCACCTTCCGGTTCCTCGTCCTTCGAGGCCAACGAGCGGCTGGTCCGGGACGTCCAGCGGGAGATCGACGCCCTGGACCCCGCCTCCTACCACCCCGAGATGAAGGTCGGCCTGACCGGGGACGTGAAGACCGGCCTCGAGGAACGGGAGGCCCTGGCCTCGGACGCCCGATTCATCTCCGTTCTCTGCCTCCTGCTGATCTGCGGAGTGATCGTCGCCTACTACCGGAGCCTCCGGTCCCTGCTGCTGATCGGCGCCCCGATGATGCTGGGACTCCTGGGGGCCATGGCCGTCGCCCGGATCGCCATCGGATACCTGAACACGGCGACGGCCTTCCTGGCCAGCATCATCGCCGGGAACGGCATCAACTTCATGATCATGCTGGCCGCCCGGTTCTTCGAGGAGAGCCGGAAGGGGCACGACCGCGACATCGGGACCCTGCTCCGGATCTCCGTGCGGGGCACCCTGGAAGGGACTGCGGTGGCAGCGGCGGGAGCGGCCATCGCCTACGGGTCCCTGGCCCTGGCCGGCTTCCGGGGCTTCCGGCAGTTCGGCATCATCGGCGGGTCGGGGATGGCGCTGTGCTGGCTGGCGACCTTCCTGGTGGGCCCTGCCCTGATCGCCCTGCTCCACCGGATGCGCCCCCTGGAAGTCACGCGGGAGAGCCGCCACCCCGTCGCCTCGCGGGTCGGTGAACTGGTCTCCCGGCGCCCCCGGCTGATCCTCCTGGTCGCCCTGCTGATCTCCGCGGGATCGGTGCTGGCCATCCTTCCCTGGTCCTTCGATCCCTTCGAGTACCACTTCCGCAACCTCCGCAACCGGGAAAGCATCGAGCGCGGATCGGCGAAACTCTCCCGGAGGGTGGACAAGATCTTCGACCTGCCCACCTCGCCGACGCCCGTCGTGCTGGACCATGCCGAGTCGGCTCCCCTGGTGAAGGCGGCCATCCTGGGAGCCCCGGACTACCGGGCCGTCATCGGCGGCGTGAAGACCCTCCAGGAGGTCCTCCCCTCCCGCCAGGAGGAGAAACTGGCCATCCTGGCGGAGATTCGGGCCCTCATCGACCGCAGGATCGACTTCCTGTCCCCGGAGGATCGGGCGGAGGTGGATAAGCACCGGCCCCCCGAGGACCTCCGTGTCCTGACCCTGGACGACATCCCGGAAATGATCGCCCGTCCCTTCACCGAGGCCGACGGGACCCGGGGACGCGTCCTCTACGTCTATTCCCACCCCAGCGAAAGCCTCCTCGACGGGCGCTACCTGCTGAAGTTCGCCCGGTTCCTGCGGAGCCTCGAGGTTCCCGGCGTGGAGTTCTACGCCGTGGGACAGCCGCTGGTCTTCGCGGACATGATCTCCGCGGTGCTCCACGACGGGCTTCGCGTGACCCTGGCGGCCGCGGTGGCCGTGACCCTGCTGCTGGTCCTCGCCTTCCGATCCGCGTCGGCGGTGGCGACCATCCTGACCACGGTCGTCCTGGGCACCCTCTGGATGGTCGGGCTTGCCGCCCTGCTGGGGCAGAAACTGAACTTCCTGAACTTCGTCGTCTTCCCCATCACGCTGGGAATCGGGGTGGATTACGGGGTCAACATCTTCTCCCGGTACCGCCAGGAGGGCCCCGGCCGGATGAAGGAGGTCATCCAGTCCACCGGCGGGGCCATCGTGCTGACCAGCAGCACCACCATCCTGGGATACGCCACGCTGATCACGTCCACCAACATGGCGCTCCAGTCCTTCGGAATCATCGCGGACCTGGGGGAGTTCGCCTGCCTGGCCGCATCGGAACTGGTGATGACCGCGCTGCTGGTCTGGAGGCACCAGGCGCGGAAGGGCGGCGTCCCGCCCGGGGGCTGATCCCGTCCATGCATCTGGGCCTTTCGGAACGCATCGGAACGGTCCCTCCCGCTCCAGCACGGTTGCCTTCCGTCCGGTTTTCCGGGTAGCATCCTCTCTGGTCGTAGGATCCGGAAGCAGCGATGGACGACCGCACCACCCGCATCACCACCATCCGGAAGATGGTCGCCGACGGCCCCCTGGGCACCGAGTGCCTGGTGGTGATCTACGGTTCGGGCATCGGCCGCAAATACGATCTCTTCGAGGAAGAGGTCACCATCGGGCGAGACCCGGAGAACACCATCGTCCTGAACTCCGACGCGGTCTCCCGGCGTCACGCCCGGGTCGAGAAGGTCGGGGACGCCCGCTACGTCACGGACATGGACAGCACCAACGGGACCTACATCAACGACATCCCGATCCGCCGCGCCCGCCTTCCCAGCGGGGCATTCCTGAAGATCGGCGACACGATCTTCAAGTACCTGACCGGCGATGACCTTGAGGCGGCCTACTACGAGGAGATCCACCGGATGGCCGTCACCGACGGTCTGACCCAGGCCGCCAACAAGCGCGCGATGGACGAGTTCCTGGAACGGGAGATGTCCCGGGCCCGGAGGTACAACCGCAACCTCTCGGTCCTGATGATGGACATCGATCACTTCAAGGACGTCAACGACACCCACGGACACCTCATCGGCGACCAGGTGCTCCGGGAACTGGTGGCCGTGGTCCGACCCCGGATCCGGCGCGAGGAGCTGTTCGCCCGGTACGGCGGAGAGGAGTTCGTCGTGATCCTCCCGGAGGCCGACATCCAGGCGGCCCGGGAACTTGCGGGGACGCTCCGATCCCTGATCGAGGAGCACCTGATCGTGCTGGAGGGCCGCACCCTCCGGATCACCGTCAGCATCGGGGTGGGGCAGTTCCAGCCCGAATCCCACCGGTCCCCACAGGATCTCCTGAAGGAGGCCGATCGCAATCTCTATGCGGCGAAGGCCGCGGGGAGGAATCGCGTGCATGGCTAGTTCCCCCTCTTCCTCCAGCGGCGGAGCGGTCAACGAGACCTACATCGGGAGCCTCTTCGACTGCATCCGGGCCCTCCGGAAGGCCGAGCAGGAGGCCAATACCCCCTACGGCAGGGGCGACCCCATCCTGGCGACCCGGATCAAGGAACTCCGGACCTACCGGGAGGTCCTGCTGAAGCAGGCCTCCTCGCAGAAGCCGCGGATGACGCTGACCGAGAAGAAGAACGAGGAGGCGTCCCACGAGATGGCCCTCGTCTTTCCCACGGGACTGCTCTTCTACGAGGCCCTGGACCTGTCCCTGACGAAGGGCGGCCTCTTCGTGAAGACCGATCAGATCCTCCCCATCGACACGGTGGTGGACCTGAAATGCACCATCGAGGAGGAGCACGTCGAATTCCGGATCCAGGGAAAGGTCGTCTGGATCAATCCCCGGGAGACGGCCGGTCGGCCCGCCGGAATGGGGCTGAAGTTCCCCCGCATCACCAACGTGCAGAAGCAACTGCTGCTGGATTTCCTGTCCGGCGAGGTCCCCCTGGCCGCCCTGGCCCACATGGGGGATTGACGGCCCCGTCGTTTTCTTCTGTCAGAACCGCGCCCGGGCCAGGATCGTGAAGCCGAAGGAGTTCGGGTCCAGGAACTCCCGCTGGGACTGGCGCTCCCCGGTGGGGTCGATGACCAGCCGGGTCAGGTTCTCGTCCCGGACGTACTGGAGGTTCCCCAGCAGCGCGAAGAACTCCGACAGGTCCCACTGGACCCCCACGCGCAACTGGTAGATCGGCACCGCTCCGAATCCGGTTGGCAGGCGGTCCCGCCGCGTGGCGTCGCGGATCACCTGGACCGTCCGGGGGCTGGTGGTTTCGAAGGTGGCCGGGAACTGGATCCCGCCGGTCACGAAGGGCATCACGTGCTGCTTCTCGAAATACCAGTCCACCGTCGCGGCCACGAAGTACTCCGGGGAGGCCCTGGTGCCGGTCTCGGGCAGCGCCACGAAGGGGGTCAGGCTGGGCACGTTCTGGAGGATGTACTCGAGGTTGCGGATCAGGCCGATGGCCTGGGCCCGGAGGTGGTCCCACTTGAACTTCAACTGCACGGCCCCCGCGTAGGCCGGCTGGAGTTTCGTGCTGCCGTAGCGGTCCAGGTTCTCCAGGCGCTGGACCAGGTAGTTGAACTCGCCGGACACGGACCAGGAGAACTTCCCCTTCTGGTACTTCTCCCGCCACCAGTCCACGACGTTCACGTCGGGATCGGACCGGTAGAGCATGTAGTCCACCGAGGTCTGGATCGGCAGGCCCTGGCGGACCGTCAGCCGTCCCGAACCGCCGAGGGTGTAGACCTTGTCCCCGATGAGTTCCCGGGTGCGGCTGAAGGTCCCCTGCTGGAACCACCCGAACCCCAGGTCCAGGCGCACCCACTGGTAGAGGTCGATGCCCAGGCCCGCCAGCACGCCGTAGTTGGTCTCCTGGACCGTGATCTCCTCGGCATCGGCGGATCCCAGCTGGACCACCTGGCTCACCCGGGCCGTCTTCAGTCCCACATAGCCCGACAGGGCCACGTTCTTCCCGGCGTCCCCCCGGACGTCCACCTTGAACCCCGGGGCCGGCCCGGTCTTCCGGCTGCTGAAGATGTTGCCGCCGCCCCAGGAGATGTCCCAGAGGTATCCCAGCCGGAAGCGCTCGGTGTCGAAGGGGAAGAACGTCAACCCGATGTAGTTCCGGTCCGGCGCTTCGGCGTTCCAGGTCCAGGCGGCCCGGAGGTAGGTGCCGTCGTCCCGGAGCACGTCGGTGACCCGGGGATTGGTCCCCTCCATCAGGGATCCCAGGTCCAGTTTCAGCACCAGTCCGGCCTCTGTGGTCAGGCCGGTCAGGAACCCGGGCATCTTCTTGTAGAGCACGATGTGGGTCAGGTTCTCCCGGCCCTTCGTCTTGGTGTCCAGGTTGTCCATGAACAGCTCGTAGCCCTTCCGGTCCCCGATCCCCGGCAGGGGACTGTCGGGGACCTTCTCCCCCGACTTCCGGGCGACGTCGTCGTCGCCGAAGGTCCAGGTGATGCGGGTATCCATGAAGTCCCCGGCGAGGGCCGGGCCCGAAAACAGGACCACCAGGCCCAGGGCGACGAACCGCCAGGTTCCGGACAGGGATGTCGTCATGGTTCCTCCGTGTCACGCAGGCGAACGCATGCGGTCGCGGCCGATGGCGGCTCGCCTTCGATGGTCAGGTCCTCGATGCACCTGGGCTCCAGGATCCAGGGCTTCGGACGCAGGAACGACAGGTTCCGCAGCGTCCCGGTCACCGCCGACAGGCGGCGCGGCACCGACGGGTCGAAGGGGTCGAAGGAGGGCACCGAGTCCCGGCTCGACACCCACAGCTTGGCGCCCCCCGATCCGCCCACCCGCACGGGCCACTGTCCGTACTGCCAGTACTGGGTCAGTTCCAGGCACAGGGGCGACGCGTCGCAGGACTCCCGGCACTGGCACTCGGCATCGCACTGGTTGGTGCCGTAGTCGCGGAAGTTGACCGCCCCGTCGCCGTTCAGGTCGCAGTTCACGAAATCCCGTTCCGGGTCCGGCAGGTCCACGTCGCGCACCCGGACCAGGGCCGCCTCCAGGGCCTCCATCGGGAGGGGCCCCTTGCCGTTCAGGGTCGCCGCGTCCAGAGTCGCGGGGTCCGGAACGGGGCATTCTTCCTTCTTCGGATCCCAGGGGATCAGTCTCCACGACGGGAAGTTCATTTCGGTGAACCCGTAGAACTCGCTGATGATCCCCTGGACCATTCCCAGCCGGTCGCAGGGCCGGACGACGATGGCCTCCTGGGACGAGCAGGCCAGTGTCTCCTGCTCGTCCTCCTGGCAGTCGGGAATGCTGGTGGGCGTGTTGAAGGAGAACACGAACAGGTGGTTGTAGCCCCGGCCGCCCCGGTCGGCGACGTCGGTCACGTACATCCCGTCGGAGGTGACCCGGGTGACCACCAGGTCGCCCCGCTCCACCGTCACGTTCTCCCCGGCGAAGGGCGACCTGGACGCATACCCCTGCAACTCCGCCAGGGTGGGGCTCTGGAAGAACATCGGCACCGACACGCCCGCGGCACCGGATCCGGCTTCCTCGCTGTCGTCCGTCCCGTCCAGGCACCCGGGGTCGGCCCCGTCCACCAGCCCGTCCCCGTCGTCGTCCCGTCCGTTGGAGCAGGCCGCGACCTGTCCGATGCGGGCCCTCGGGACGAACCCGACGTCCGTCGCCCAGAGGTGGGTGGTGCCGAAGGCCGCCGTGATCACCAGTTCCACCCCGTCCCGCTTCCCCCCCTCCAGCAGCACGTCGCTCCCGGCGATTCCCTGCCCCGGGACGATCGTCACGGTCCCGGGCCGGGCCGAGATCCGGACCCAGCGGTCGTCCAGGATCCGGCCGGAACCGTCGGCCGCCAGCGCCTCCAGGTCCACCACCATTCGGAGGCCCCGGGTCACGTCCGAGGGATCCGGCATCGGCAAGGGGTCCCCTGGGGTTCCGAGGGACCCGCCGTCGGCTCGCCGCACCGCGACGCCGATCCCGGCGACCTCCAACCCCCAGTCCCTCGCGACGTCCTCCTGGCAGGCCACGGCCAGTCCCAGCAGGACGACGCCGCATCTTCCCCACCGCCTCGTCGCCGATGTCGCCAAGTCCCCTTCCTCCGTCCCCCGTTCAGGGCGGCAGCAACCGCAGGCGCCCGTCCTCGGCGATCCCGTTGGTCCCGTCGATGCAGGCCGTCCGGCCGCAGGCCAGCCAGGCGGCCTGGCGCTGCCTGCAACGGCACTCCACCCCTTCCGGGGACTCCGCCGACAAGTCCCGGCATCTCTGGGCGAACTGGGCCGAGACCTCCTCGACGCAGCCCGCAAGCACGCATTGCCCGCCGGAAGGACAGGCCTCCAGGTCGGCACAGACCGAACCTTGCCATTCCATGCGTCCCTCGCAGGAGCAGCGATACCCCGATGGGCATCCTCCCTCCCCTTCGCCGTCCCGGGTGCAGGCCCGGAGATCCCCGCAGGGACGCCCCCCTCGCAGGAAGTCCATCAGGGCGTCCCGCTGCGGCACGCCGGTGTTGA
This sequence comes from Myxococcota bacterium, assembly GCA_017994695.1. Classification (GTDB taxonomy): domain Bacteria; phylum Myxococcota_A; class UBA9042; order DTJE01; family DTJE01; genus JAGOKF01. The sequence goes on from JAGOKF010000015.1 coordinate 23,826, forward strand.
TCTGGGTGGTGTTCCGCTTCAGGACCATGAATCCCGACCCGCCCTTGGCGATGTAGTCGTTCACGGCGACGGAATACTGGGAATCCAGTTGGAGCGGCTCGCCGTTGATCCGGATCTCCACCGCGCACCCCTCGGCATCGGGTCGCTGGACCGGCCACTCGGCGGGCCTCCGGGACAGGTCGCACCGGCCGCACTGGAGCACCGCCCGGACCCCGGCCACCTGGGCCTGGGCCTGGCAGCCCCGGCTGGAGGACCTCCGGGCGACGTAGTCGAACAGTTCGACCACCTCCCGCCCCGACAGGTACATCCTGGTGATGCTGTTCTCGAAGGGGAACACGTTGTAGAGGACGTCCACCGTGACCGGCCCGGCGTAGATGTCCGACCGGATGCCCAGGCTGTTGGTCAGGGCGAAGTCGGTCTCGACCCCCTTGCGGCGCTGCATCGCGGTGGCCACGGCATTCCCCAGCGCCGAGTCGCCTCCCACGGTGCCGAAGCGTTTCGCGTCGGTCGGGGCGTATCCCAGCACCTGGTCCAGGGGAACGGCCTCCTCCAGCACGTCCACGTAGGGTTCCAGCAACTCCTCGGTCAGCCGGTCGCCGGGAACCCGGGCGTCCACCGGGACGACCTGGTACCGGTAGGAGGCGATCTCCCAGTCATTGGCACGCTGCCTTCCGGGAGTGGCCTCGCTTCCGTCCAGGGCGTCCAGGCACTTGGGGTCCTCGAGGTCCGTCCGGCCGTCCTCGTCGTTGTCCACCCCGTCGGAGCATGGGGAGGCCTGGGAAAAGACCGCGTCGAAGTCCCCCACGTACTTGGCGAAGGCCCCCGAGTGGGCCAGGGGCACCTTCCGGGAGGGCGGCAGTCTCAGCCCCATCTGGCGGGCCAGAGGGAAGCAGGCGGCGGCCGCCTGGTCCTCCGCATAGGTTTCGATGGCCGCCTCCCGCTCCTCCGGCCCCAGGGCGAGGATCGCCGGGGGCACCGCCGGGACCGCCGACAGGGCGTCCAGGCACGCCGCGCGCCAGGCCGACCGGTCCCTCCGGGGAAGCACGCCGCCGGCCACCTCGGGCACCCGGTCCACCAGCCGCTCCATTTCCGGCAGCAGGTCGTCGCAAAGCCCGGCCACGTCGGCCGTCGAGGCCCCCCGGACCATCGCGTTGCGCCACGCTCCCGCGAGTCCCTTCACGCAGGCCGTGTCGAAGTACCGGGTCACGACCTCGTAATGGCAGCCCTGGCCGTCGAGGATCTGCTTCGGCGGGTTCAGCACGATGTGGTGGTGCCCCCCGAGGACCAGGTCCGCACCGGAAATGCACGGGATCAGGCGCTCGTCCTCCGAAAGGCCCAGGTGGGAAGCCACGATGATCACGTCCACCTGCGGCCGCAGCAGGTCGATGTAGAACTGGGCGGTCTCCGCGGCGTCCATCGGGGTGATGCCCAGGGAGTTGGGCGACTCGACCAGCGAGGACATGCTGGAGGTGTTCCCCAGCCCGATCACCGCCACCCGCAGTCCCTGCAACTGGAAGACGTGGTAGGGCATCACCAGGTCCGCCAGGGGCGGAACGGTCGGGGACAGGGGCGGTGCGATCAGGTAGTTCGCAGCCAGGACCGGGAAGGACGCGAACCGGGCGATCCGGTCGGCCACGTTCGGCTCGCCGGCATCGAATTCGTGGTTCCCGATGGTCATCGCGTCCACGCCCATCCGGGAGAGGGCCCGCATCTCCACCTCCCCCTGGAAGACGTTGAAGATCGGGGCTCCCTGGAAGACGTCCCCGGTGTCGATGTGGAGGCTGCGGTTCGCCCGCTGGCGAATGGTCCGGGACAGGTGGGCGATCCGGGCGATTCCCCCGAAGGGGCCGTTCTCGTCTGCCAGGCCGAGGGTCTTGTCCGTCTGGGCGACCTTCATCGGGTAGGGAAGGAGCCGCGAGTGGATGTCGGTGGTGTGGACCAGGACGACCCGGACGTTCTGTCCGTCCAGGTCCGGCTGCGTGGTGGAAACCTGGCAGGCAGTCGCCAGCGCCGCGGCCAGAACCGCCAGGATCCTCGACGACAGGAGCCCCCTCGGCATCGCGTTCATCCCGCGATCGTCGGGGCAGCATAGGAGGCCGCCCCCCGCCTTGTCAATATCGGACGACCCTTCTTCCTGCCGCTTCTGGCGAGGCATTTTCCCGCGAATTTCCGGGAATCCGGGCCCGGCCTCGCCCCGGCTCCCCGGATCGGCCGTCGCTTCCGGCTTGCACTGTCCTGCATTCTTCTGTACCATGGCCTCGTTCAGCGGTCGTTCTCCGTTGCACCGCCGACACCGCTAGCGCACGGCATCCGGGCATGGCCCCCGGGTTGCCTCCCGAACCGTCGGGAAGAAAGGAAGGGACGCTCCCCATGGCACTGAAGACCTTCGAGTTCGCCACGCCCCACGGCCGGATCGGATCCCTGGTGATGGTTCCCGGGACGCCGCCGGAGTACTTCTGGACCGGTCGCAACGAGGTCCCGAAGGAGATCCGCGACGCGCTGACCCAGGGTCTCCGGGATCCGGAAACCGGCAAGCAGGTGGCCGGCGACAAGGGCGAGGAGTTCCTCGAGGTGCTCCAGCTCGAATTCGCCCGGGGGCGTCACCTGGCCGGGCGCAAGGGCCTCCCCCTGGCATCGTTGCCTCCCAACGCCCGGAAGATCGCCTATACCCCCGGTGTCGCCGGCTGGTTCCGCAACTGAAGTCGTGGCAGACTTGAGCCCGTGAAGGAAGGGATCCCCTGGATGGTCTGCCCCCGACTGGCGGTTCCCGTGCTGTTCCTGCTGCTGCTCCCGTCGCTTTCCGCGGCCGAGACTCCTTCGTGTCGCCAGCGGTCCATCGCCCTCGTGTTCAACGGGGACGATTCCCCTGCCCTGACCGATTTCCGGCACGAGGTCGAAGACCAGGTCTCCCGGAACCCCTGCTACCGGATGATCGACGTCGTCGTGCTGCTGGAGGCGGGGGTCTCTCCGGCCCAGGGTCTGGTGCAACAGGGCATGACCTCCCTCGACCAAGGGCTTCGGCACGTGGAGGAAATGCGCCTCGAGGAGGCGGTTCCCCTCCTGCGGGAGTCCGTCGATTCCCTCGGTCGCGCCTTTTCCCATCTGGCCCATCCCCGTCCCCTGGTCCAGGCGCTGCTGGCCCTGGGAGGCGTGCTGGCGGCGACGGGAGACCCGAAGGGGGCCCGGGAGGCGCTGATCGGGGCCTTCCACCTGGATCCCCAGGCCCGGATCGAGGACGTGCTGGTGCTTCCCGAGGCCCTGGAGGCCCAGGAAATCGCCCGCCGGATCCTGGCGGCCGGGCGCACCGGGAGCCTCCTCGTCGACAGCAATCCCCCGGGAGCCGAGGTCTGGATCGACGGCACCTACCGGGGTCCGGCCCCCTGGGACGAACCGACCATCGGGGCCGGCCTGCACTTCGTCACCCTCCGCCTTCCCGGCTGGGAACGGAAGAGCCTCGTCGTCCGGGTCCCCGACCAGGGTTCCGCCTCGGTCACGGGAGAGGATGCCCGGCTGTCCCCCGCCCGCCGTCGTCCACTGCTGGAGAGCGCGAAATCCAAGCTGGCCCGTTCCGGCCCCGATCGGGACCCGAGCGGGGGCATCGAGGACCTCAAGGCTCTTTTCCTGACGGATCTCCTTCTGGTGGTGGACCTCATGGCCGAGGGCACCCATGCCGCCCTGTGGGACCTCCAGACGATGGATCGGGTCTTCCAGAAATTCGAACCCCAGACCCTCTCGGGCGACGCGATCGGCCGGGGAACGGTGGTTTCCCTGGTGATGTCGGCGTTCCGGGCCGACCTGGCCCGCTTCCAGGTCTCCGAAGGTCCCGGAGCCGTTCCCCGGCGCAAGCCGGGCATCGTGAACCGCTGGTGGTTCTGGACGGCCATCGGCGTCGTGGCCGCGGGGGCGGTCACGGCAGGGGTTCTGCTGGGACGGCCCGGGTCGTCCCATCCCGACGGTCTTTCCCGGGACGGAACCGGATCCGTCATCATCCGTTTCTAGCGACTGGGAGAAGCAGGCAACCATGAGGAATCACGCTTACTGGATCCTGGCAGGAACGATGGCGATCCTTGCATCCCCCCGCCCGTCCCTCGGGCAGGCCCCTTCCAACGAGGACCCGACTCCCGCGACGGACTGGTTCCGCCTGGGTGCCGCGGAACTGGCGTCCGGATCGGTGGATCGGGCCATCGAGGCCTACCAGAAGGGAGTCGCGGCCCGGCCGGAGGTCCGGGAAGGATGGTACAACCTGGGTATCGCCTACGGGCGCAAGCGCGCTCTGGTCAAGGAGGCCGAGGCCTACCAGAAGGCCCTGGAAATCGACCCGGACTACGGGAACGCCCTGTTGAACCTGGGTCTTTGCCACCTGGAGGCCGGGCAGCCGGACAAGGCCGTCGAACCCCTGGAAAGACTGGTGTCCCTGGAGCCGCAGGCCCAGGACGGCTGGCTGGCCCTGGGAAGCGCACACATGGCCCGGGGGGACTTCCAGAAGGCCGGCGACGCCTTCCAGAAGGCCGCCTCGAACGATCCGAAGGCGGCGGATCCGTGGATTCATCTGGGGCTTCTGCGCATGCGGCAGGCCGAGAAGGCCTCCCGGACCTCGGACAAGGACCCGCTGCTCGAAGAGGCGATCGGCTTCTTCCGGGAGGCCCTGAACCGCGACGGCACCCGGGCGTTGGCCTGGTACAACCAGGGCGTCGTCTTCCATCGCCTGGGTCGCTGGGACGAGGAGATCCAGGCCTACCAGAAGGCCCTGGACCAGCAGCCCGACCACGCGCCGAGCCTCTTCAACCTGGCGACGGCCTTTTCCACCCGGAACCGCCGAGAGGAGGCCCTCCAGACCTGGAAGCGCTACCTGGAGGTCGCCCAGAAGGACCCCGGCGAGAAGACCTTCCTGGAGGCGGCTCGGAAGGAGATCCGGCGACTGGGAGGCGAGTAGGCCCGGGCGGGAATTCGTTTCTCTGCTTCCTCTTCCGGTCCTGATTCCCGTTCCGCCCGACGACGAACCTCCCTGGAAGCGGAAGAGATCCCTTGACCCCGGCGGCAACATGCACAAAGTGTGCCTGGTTTGACTCGAGGTGCTTCCGATGCGGTTGGAACAGTGGACCACCAAGGGACGGCAGGCCCTGGACCATGCGATCCAGGCCGCGAACCGGAACGGCCATCCGGAGGTGACCCCGGCCCATCTCCTGAAGGGTCTGCTCCAGGACCCCGAGGGTGTGGTTTCGAAGGTGCTCCAGAGGCTCGAGATCGACACCGGGGTGCTCTCCCGGCAGGTGGATTCCCTGCTGGACCGTCTTCCCCGGGTGCAGGGCGGGCAGGTCTCGTTGTCCAGGGACCTCCAGCAGGCCATGGCCGAGGCCGAGAAGGAGGCCGGGCGGTTCAAGGACGACTACGTGGGATCCGAGCACCTGCTGCTGGGCATCCTGTCCTTGAAGCAGGACGACGCCGCCGAACTCCTGCGGCAGTCCGGAGTGCGCAGGGACGGGCTGCTCGGGGCCCTGAAGGACATCCGGGGCGGCCAGCGGGTCACGGACCCCGACGCCGAGGACCGCTACCGGGTGCTGGAGAAATACGCCGTGGACCTGACCGCCAGGGCCCGCCAGGGGAAACTGGACCCGGTGATCGGCCGGGACGACGAGATCCGCCGGGTCATCCAGGTCCTCGCCCGCCGGCGGAAGAACAACCCGGTGCTGGTCGGCGAGGCGGGAGTCGGGAAGACCGCCATCGTCGAGGGTCTGGCCCTTCGCATCGCCAAGGGGGACGTCCCTGAACCCCTGCGGGAGAAGCGCCTGCTGGCACTGGACATGGGTTCCCTGGTCGCCGGCACCAAGTTCCGGGGGGAGTTCGAGGACCGGCTGAAGGCCATCCTCCGGGAGATCGAGCAGTCCGATGGCGAGATCATCCTGTTCATCGACGAGTTGCACACCCTGGTGGGCGCCGGGGCGGCCGAGGGGGCCATCGACGCGTCGAACATGCTGAAGCCGGCCCTCGCCCGGGGAACGCTCCACTGCGTGGGAGCCACCACGCTGAAGGAGTACCGGAAGCACATCGAGAAGGACGCCGCCCTGGAGCGGCGCTTCCAGCCGGTGATGGTCGAGGAGCCCTCCGTCGAGGACTCCGTGAGCATCCTCCGGGGCCTCCGCGAACGCTACGAAATCCACCACGGGGTCCGGATCCGGGACTCGGCCCTGATCGCCGCCGCAACGCTGTCGAAGCGCTACCTGCCGGACCGGCACCTCCCGGACAAGGCCATCGACCTGGTGGACGAGGCGGCCAGCCGCCTCCGGATGGAGATCGACAGCGTTCCCGGGGACCTGGACCAGTTGGAGCGACGCATCGGCCAGCTGGAGATCGAGCGCCAGGGACTCGTCCGGGAGGAGGGGAAGGCGGCCCAGGAGCGACGCGAGGCGGTGGAGCGGGAGATGGCCGACCTGAAGGAGAAGGCCGAGTCGCTCCGGGCGCAGTGGAAGACCGAGAAGGAGGCGGTGATCCGGATCCGGGAGGTGAAGGGGGAACTGGAGACGGCCCGCCACGAACTGGAAATGGCCGAACGCCGCGGCGACTGGGAGGCCGCCGCGCGGATCAAGTACGGCAGGATTCCCGAACTGGAACGGGCCCTCCAGGAATGGAGCCAGCGCCTGAACTCTGTCCAGGGACGGGGGCGCCTGCTGAAGGAGGAGGTGGACGAGGAGGACATCGCGCGGGTGGTGTCGGCGTGGACCGGGATCCCGGTGGCGAAGATGCTCGAAGGCGAACAGCGGAAACTGCTGACGATGGAGGATCGCCTGCGGCAGCGGGTGGTCCACCAGGAGGATGCCATCGAGGCGGTCGCGAACGCCGTCCGACGGGCACGGGCCGGACTCGCCGAGGCCTCCCGGCCGATGGGGGCCTTCCTGTTCCTGGGTCCGACGGGGGTCGGGAAGACCGAACTGGTGAAGGCCCTGGCGGAGTTCCTGTTCGATGACGAGCAGGCCCTGATCCGGCTGGACATGAGCGAGTACATGGAGAAGCACTCCGTGGCCCGCCTGATTGGCGCGCCTCCGGGGTACGTCGGCCACGAGGAGGGCGGACAGCTCACCGAGGCGGTCCGGCGGCGTCCCTACTCGGTCATCCTGCTGGACGAGGTGGAAAAGGCGCACCCCGACGTCTTCAACGTGCTGCTCCAGGTGATGGACGACGGGCGCCTGACCGACGGCCTGGGCCGGACCGTGGACTTCCGGAACAGCCTCCTGGTGATGACCAGCAACCTCGGTTCCCATCTTCTGGTGGAGGCGGCCGAGGGACAGACGGACGCCGGGGCCGCGCGCCAGGCGGTGCTGGACGTCGTGAAGCAGTCCTTCCGGCCCGAGTTCCTGAACCGCCTGGACGAGATCGTGATCTTCAACCGCCTGACCCGGGAGGACATGGATCGCATCGTGGAAATCCAGTTGCGGCGGGTCCGCGCTCGCCTGGCGGACCGGCGGGTGGAACTCCGGGTGTCGCCCGCGGCGATCCGCTTCCTGTCCGACGCGGGGTGGGATCCGATCTACGGGGCCCGCCCGCTGAAGCGGGCCATCGAGCGCCTGCTGCTGAACCCCCTGGCCCGGGAGATGCTCCAGGGGTGGCTCCTGGAGGGCCAGTCCGTCGAGGTGGACGCAGGCCCGGACGGCCTGATCTTCCGGACGGCGTCCTGACCCCGGGACTCCCTCAGGACCGCCGGTTCCTGAAGACCTCGACCGCTTCCACCAGCAGGTCCATCGCCTGGGACAGGTCCTGCTCCCGGAGCACGTAGGCGATGCGGATCTCCTCGGCCCCCTGGCCCGGGGTGGCGTAGAACCCGTTGCCCGGTGCCACCATCACCGTCCGGCCGTCCCGCTGGAATTCCGTGAGCAGCCACGACGCGAAGGCGTCCCCGTTCCCGATGGGGAGGCGGGGCTGGACGTAGAAGGCGCCCTCGGGGACATGGCAGCAGGCGCCGGGGATGCGCGCCAGGCCCTCCATCACCACGTCCCGTCGCCGCCGGTACTCGGCGATCATGGGGGGGACCACCTGCCTCGCCAGCCGGTATCCCTCGGCCGCCGCGTACTGTTCCAGCGTCGGAGGGCACAGGCGCGCCTGACCGAACCGGAGCGCGGCGTCCAGGATCTCCTCGTTCCGGGTCACCAGGAACCCGATGCGGGCCCCGCAGGCCGAGAACCGCTTGCTGATGCTGTCGATCAGGATCGCCCGGTCCAGGGCTCCCAGGCGATCGGCCGTCTCGAGGACCCCCGTGGGCTCCTTCCCGTCGTAGCAGAACTCCCGGTAGGCCTCGTCCCCGATCACGAAGAGATCCCGCTCGATCGCCATGGCGACCAGCATTTCGACCTCTTCGGGGCGAAGCACCGCCCCGGTGGGGTTTCCCGGGGAGGACCAGAGGAACGCCCGGGTCCTCGGGGTCAGCAGGGCCTCGATCTCCTCCCTTGGCGGCAGGTGGAACCCGTCCTCCACCCGGGTCCGGACCGGAACCAGCCGCACGCCCAGGATCCGGGCGAACCCGGCATAGTTCGTGTAGAAGGGTTCGAAGACGACCACCTCGTCCCCCGGGTCGCAGATGGCCGCGAGGGCGAACAGGATCGCCTCGCTGCCCCCGACGGTGACCAGGACATGCCGTTCCTCGACGGGCATCCCGAGGCCCTGGAGGTATCCCGCCATTGCCTGTCGGGCCACCGGCAGTCCCGCCGAGGGACCGTAGGGAAGCACCGGGTCCGGATAGCGGCGCATCGCCTCCAGCATTTCCGGGGGCGTGGGAATGTCGGGCTGGCCGATGTTCAGGTGGAAGACCCGGATCCCCCGGGCCTTCGCCTGGTCCGCAAGGGGTGTCAGCCGGCGGATGGGCGAGGCCGGCATCTCCCGGGCACGGGACGACAGGGTCATCTGGCACGCTCCTTCCAGAAACCGGGCCGACTCTATTCCCAGGACCGCCGGAAGTGCAAGGGAGGATGGGGCCGACAAGCCGCCATTCCGGAGGAGATTCGCCTTCCCGTTCGGGGTGCCTTCTCCCTGGCGCCTAACCGCCCCGGTCGCCCCGGCGGAAACGTCGCCGCAGGATCCCCAGGAACTCGTCCAGTTCCGGGCTCCCGAGAGTCCGGGAAGCGACGATATAGACGGCGATCGCGGTCAGGATGACCGGCAGCAGCCGGGCTGCCAGCGCCCAGCCCCGGACCCCCTCCAGGAACCCCACCCGGTCCACGGCCCAGACGACCAGGCCCATGACCAGCGTCGCGGCCGATGTCCTCCCGAGGCCCGCCAGGATCGCCCGGATCCCCATCCGCCCGATCCGGCGCCGCAGGAGCCACCACAGCATCGCCACGTTCAGCGCCGCCGCCACGGAACCCGCCAGGGCGATTCCCCCCTGGCGGAGGGGCCCCGAAAGACCCAGGCAGAGAACCCCGTGGAACAGCATCACCACGGCTGCAACCCACGTCGGCGTCCGCAGATCGTGCATCGCGTAGAAGACCTGGACCACGTTCCGCTGGAGGGCCACGAAGAAGATCCCCGCTGCGTGGAACTGCAGCGCGAAGACCGTCATGGCCGTGGAGGTGTCGTCGAACCTCCCGTACTGGAACAGGACCCGGACGATCGGGGTCCCGAGCAGGATCAGGCCCACGGTGGCCGGGAAGGTCACGAAGGCGAGCAGATTGACCGAGAAGCCGAAGGTCTCCTTCACGTCGCTCCACTGCTGCCGGTGCACCTGCTCCGACAGGGTCGGAAGCAGCACCGTGGCCACCGACACGGCGAAGACGCCCAGAACCAGTTCCTGGAGCCGCAGGGAGTACTGCAGCGACGCGACGGAACCCGGGTCCAGGTGGGCCGCGATGACCTGGGAGATGGTCACGTTGATCTGGTAGATGCCCGCCGAGAAGACCCCGGGGAGCAGGATCCGGGCCACCTGCCAGACCGCCGGGTCCCGGATCCCCGCCATCGTCGGCCGGAACGTGATCCCCTGCTTCCGAAGGAACGGGACCTGGAAGGCCAGTTGCAGGACGCCTCCGGCCAGGAATCCCACGGCCAGGGCCCAGGCGGGATTCGGAAACCACGAGTGGAAGAAGACCACGGTGGCGATGTTCGCCACGGACAGCAGCACCGGCGAGAAGGCCGACGGCCCGAAGACGTGGAAGGAGTTCAGGGTGGCCTGGATGATCGCCGCGATGGACACCAGGAAGAGGTAGGGAAACATCACCCGGGTCAGGCCGACGGTCAGTTCGACCTTCCCGGGAACCTCGTGAAAGCGCCCGGCGAACAGGAATTCCACCAGGGGACCGGACGCCAGGATTCCCAGCATCGTGACGCCGGCCATCAGGAGCACGAAGAGGGTCATGAAGCCCCGGTAGAACTGCTGGACCCTCCCCGGGTCGGCATCGGCCCGGAGTCCCGTGAAGACCGGGACGAAGGCGGCGGTCATCGCCCCCTCGGCAAAAAGGCGGCGAAGCATGTTGGGAATGGTGGCCGCGATGCCGAAGGCATCGGATTCCGTTCCGGTCCCCAGGTAGTAGCCCCGGACCTGCTCCCGGACCAGGCCGACGATCCGCGACAGGACGGTCAACCCGCTGGTGACCAGCGTGGATCGCAAAAGGGCCCGGTGCCTCCCCTTCCGTTCGGCCGATCCGGAAGACCCGCCTGGTTCCGCGGCCACCGGACACTCCCCGGATCCGGACGGCGCAAGCATACAGTGGAAGGACTGCGGAATCCCAGCGGACGCCGGGGTCAGTCCCGGGAGGACGAAGGGTCTTCCGGGAACAGGGGGGTCTCCATCCGCTTGGCCTCCTCCCAGAGCGCATCGAGCGTGGCCAGGGGCGTCCCGGGAAGCGGAAGGCCCTGCTCGGCGGCCCGGGCCTCCAGGTACTCGAACCGCGTCTTGAACCGGGCCAGCATCGAACGCAGGGCGTCCTCCGGATCGATGGACCGCATGCGGGCCAGGTTCACCACGGTGAAGAGCAGGTCGCCGATCTCCTGTCGGACGGCCTCCTGGCGACCCGACGCCAGGGCCGCCTTCAGTTCCGCGACCTCCTCGTCCAGTTTCGCCACCGCCCCGGCCGGATCGGGCCAGTCGAAGCCGACGCTGCGCACCTTCTCCCCGACCCGCAGGGCCATCAGCAGGGCCGGGAGGTTCCCCGGAACACCGGCCAGCACGCCCTTCCCTTCCCGCCGCTTGCCCTTCTCCCACCGGTCCAGGGCCTCCTCGGCGTCCTGCGCCCGGGTCTCGCCTCCGAACACGTGGGGGTGGCGGGCCACCAGCTTGCGAACGGCCTCCCGGCAGACCTCCCCGATGTCGAAGGCCCCCTGTTCCTCCATGATCCGGGCCTGGAACAGGACCTGGAGCAGCAGGTCCCCCAGTTCCTCCCGGAGCGTTTCGGGGTCCCCCTTGTCGATGGCCTCGACGACCTCGTAGGCCTCCTCGATGACGTAGGTCTTCAAGGTCTGCAGCGTCTGCGTCCTGTCCCAGGGACACCCGTCGGGTGCCCGCAGCCGTGCCATCAGATCCACGAAGGCCAGAAAGGCCTCGGCCATTTCCTTCCGTTGTTCGGAGTCCATCACGCCTTCCTCCCGGTCCGGAGGGCCCGGGGCTGATCCCCGGTCGGAACGGCCTCGGAAAACGGCCCTACCGCGAGGGAACCGCCCCCTGGATCTGCTGCTGGACGGCCCGGGCGCTTTCCGGGGACAGCGGTGCCTTCCGGGGCGCCAGCATCGCCTCCCGGGTTCCGGGAGCCAGGTGCACCTGGACGGGGGCCCCCTCCCCGGTCGCCGCTGCGCCCTGCGCCGCCTCCGTCTCCTCCCCCGAGACCAGCCTCAACACGCCGGCCTTGGACAGGTCGTGGAAATCGCCCCCGGCGGGGGAGAAGGCCTGGGCGCCCGTCACCTTCCCGTCGGTCGCCTCGATGCGGAACAGGTTCAACCGCACCTCGTCCCCCACCGCCGGTTCCTTCTGGAACCCGGGCAGGGAGGTCCAGGGAATGGCGATCTCCACGGTCCAGGGCATCCCCTTGTCCCGGGGCCCCAGGACGGCGGCGGTCTTCATCCCCGGCACGTCGTGGCTGCGCGCCTGGTGCCAGTCCGGCTGGCGCCTGCCCTGGAACAGGGCATCGAACACCACGTTGTTCGGCGACACCTGGATTTCCAGGTAGTCCTTCCCGTCGGCCTTGGGGTCCAGGTACACCTCCACCACGTCCCCGTTCCAGAGTTCGTCGTCCCGTTCCCGGTAGTTGCTGGAAACCTGGTCGTCCTGGCAGTCGAAGGAGAGGTACAGGGCCTCGGCGTCCCAAAGGGCCTTCACCACCGTGCCCTGTCCCGCCGGTGCCGGCCCTCCAGAGGCGGCCTGCAGTTTCACGGGCTTCGCCCGGGTCCATCCCGGTTCGCCCAACTGCCCGTCCACGGCCATCGGACCGCCGACCGGAACCGCCTGGAGAACGGCCGGAACGCGCGGGGGCGCGTCCTTGCCCTCGAGCCGGAACTGGACCACCCGGACCCGATCCTGGCCATCGTTCTGGACCTCCCCCTTGTTGGAAACGGGCATCCGGTCCCCGCCGCCCCGGGACTGGTAGATCTCCTCGCTGAAGAGCCCGCCCCAGAGCACGGCCTGGCCGGTCTTCGCCTCGGGGTCCAGGGTGACCCTCTGGATGTCCCGGATGATCTCCCCGGGCTTCCACTGGGAGACGGGATACAGTTCCTGCACCGGGACGTGGTCCAGGACCATTCGCTTGCCCCCGGGCAGTTCCAGGTGCCCGAAGACCTTCCAGTCCCCCGGCGTCGCCTGGAGGCACTCCCAGTACCAAGTCACGGTCACCTCGGTCCCGACCCGGGGCGTCTGGGGATCCAGGTCCGCCCCGATCAGCCGGATCCTCCCGTCGAAGACCGCGCCCGAGGGGTACTGCGGCGTCGGCTTCTCTTTCAGGATGTCCGCGGCGATCCGCGCCTGCTGGTCCTTCGTCAGGATCACCCGGACCGGCTTCCGGCAGCCGGGCGTCCCGAGGAACAGCAGCAGTCCGATGGTCCACGATGCGATGCGTCCCGCCTTCCTCACGGTTCACCTCCCGACTTGGGGTCGCTGACCGGTTCGTAGTAGGTGTGGAGGGTCCGGCGGAAATTCCGGATCACCACCTTGCTCCGGTCCCGGTCCACGATGTATTCCGGCAGCAGGGGGACCTTTCCCCCGCCGCCCGGCGCGTCGATCACGTACTGGGGCACCGCCAGGCCGCTGGTCCACCCCCGGAGCCCCTCCATGATCTCGAGTCCCTTCTCGATCGTGGTCCGGAGGTGGCTGTTCCCCCGGGTCATGTCGCACTGGAATATGTAGTAGGGCCGCACCCGCATCATCAGGAGGTTCTGGTTGAGCCTCCGAACCGTCTCCACCGAGTCGTTGACCCCCCTCAGCAGCACCATCTGGTTGCCCAGGGGGATGCCCTGGTCCGCAAGGAGCGCGCAGGCCCGGAACGCCTCCCGGGTGCATTCCTTCGGGTGGTTGAAGTGGGTGTTCACGAAGATCGGCGCGAAGGAACCCAGCATCCGGGCCGTCTCGGGCGTGATCCGGTGGGGCATCGTCACCGGGGTTCGGGTTCCCACCCGGAGGATCTCGACGTGGGGAATCCGCCGGATCTCGGCCAGCAGCGACGCGAGGCGCTCGTCGCTCCACGTCAGGGGATCCCCCCCGGAGACGATCACGTCCCGGACGGTGGGAGTCCTCCGGATGTACTCGATGCCCTGGCGGATCTGGTCCTCGTTGGCCGCCGTGGACGGGTCCGCCACCTTCCGCTTCCGGGTGCAGTGGCGGCAGAACATCCCGCATTCCTGGGTCACGTAGAACAGCACCCGGTCCGGATAGCGATGGGTGATGCCGGGAACGGGCATGTCCCGCTCCTCGGCCAGCGGATCCTCCATGTCCCAGGGGTCCATGTGCATCTCCGCCCGCCGGGGCGTCGCCTGGAGTCTCACGGGACAGGCCGGGTCGTCGGGGTCCATCAGGGCCGCGTAGTAGGGCGTGATCCCGATCTTGAACAGGTCCCGGCCCTCCTGGGCGCCCAGGGCCTCGTCCTCCGAGACCCGGATCACCTTCCGGAGCCCCTCCAGGTCCACCACCCGGTGACGCATCTGCCACCGCCAATCCGTCCACTGTTCCTCGGGAACGTCCCTCCAGGGCCCCCGAGGCGCCTCGGGAAACCGGGCCAGGATGGCCTCCGGCATCTCTCGCATGACTCGCCCCCGTTCCGTTTCCGCTTCCCCCGGGATTCCGTCCTCCCGGAAGGCCGGCGGAAGTATAGAGCAGATTCCCGCCTCGACGCCACCCGGAGGCGACGGGTCAGACCCCGAAAGACGGCCGGTCCCGACCCTCCCTCCGGAGCCGATCGCTCGGCGGACGTTTCTTCGCCGCGACCGCACTTGACCGGAACGGCTCCCGGTGCGATCTTCGCTTTTCGATATGGGAGGTTCCCGATGGCGGACAAGACCTATCGTTTTGGCCACAGATTGGGAGGGGAGGAGGCCCGTCGGCGAATCCGGCCCCTCGTGGAGGAACTTTGCCGCACCTACGGCCTCTCCCTCGACTCCCCGACGGGGGAACGCCTCACGTTGACCCGGTCCGGCGTCACCGCGGACGTGGCCATCGGCGACCAGGAAGTGGCGGTGCGGGTGGACCTGAACTGGTTCCTGGAGAAGTCCATCCGGAAGCAGGTGGAGGACCGTCTCCACCAGATGTTCCCCGAGGTCCTGAAGAGCCCCGACTGACCCTTCATTCGCAACGCGAGGCCGCCTCTCCCCTCCCGGAATGGGGGCGGCCGGCATCGGTCCCGGCGGCGGTGATCTCGAACATCCGGTCGATGGCCCTGCGGGCCCGGGCCGCGACCTCCTCCGGGACCTCCACGACCTGGTCCGGCCGCGGCGACTCCAGGACCTGCAGGACGTTCCGCAGGTTCACCCGCTTCATGTGGGGGCAGAGCACGCAGGTTCCCAGGAACCGCTTTTCCGGGAACTCGGCCCGCAGCCGATCCGCGAGGCCGCACTCGGTCACCAGCATGAACTCCCGGGCGCCGCTCTCCCGCACGTACCGGACCATGTCCCCGGTGCCCCCTGCCAGGTCCGCCAGCCCGACCACCTCCTCGGGAGACTCGGTATGGACCAGCACCTTCACGTCGGGAAACCGGGCCTTCCAGGCCAGCAGGGTCTCCCGGTCGAAGGTCTCGTGGACGATGCACCGTCCGTCGTACCCGATGATCCGCTTCCCGGTCATGGCCTGGAGGTTTCGGGCCATGAACCGGTCCGGCAGGAAGACCACTTCCTCTTCCCGAACGCCTTCCACCACCGCCAGAGCGTTCGCCGAGGTGCAGACGACGTCGCACTCGGCCTTCACCTCGGCCGAGGTGTTCACGTAGCAGACGAAGGCCGCCCGGGGATGCTTCTCCCGAAGACGCCGGACGTCCTTGCCGGTGACGGACTCCGACAGGCTGCAGCCGGCGTCCGGCGCCGGAAGCAGCACCGTCCGGTCCGGCGCGATCACCTTGGCCGTCTCGCCCATGAAGCGGACGCCGCAGAAGACGATCCACCGGGCATCGGTGTCCCGGGCGATGGTCGAGAGGCCCAGGGAGTCCCCACGGTGGTCGGCGACGCCGAACTGCACCTCGGGGGTCATATAGGAATGTCCCAGGATGACCGCCTGGCGTTCCCGGGCCAGAGCCCGGATGCGGAGGGTCAGCGGGGCGATCCGCTCGCATTCCCCCCGCGTCCAGCCCACCGCCGACAGGTGGCCGAACAGCCGTTCCGTCTCCTGTTCCCGCATGGTCCTGCCTCGAATCGTCGATGGACGATAGCCCCCCGGGGCAACCCGGTCAACCGGAGGAACCGGGCCGCCTGGCAGGTTTGACTTTCCCGGGAGTTTCAGCCAGCATTTGGCGCCTTTCTTCCCTGGAGGATCGATGCGTCGCTTGCCCCTGTTGCTGCTGGTGGCCGTCGTCGGAACGAGCCTTCCCTCGTTCGCCCAGACGGTGAAGATCGGGTTCGTGGACCTGCAGGCGGCCCTTGCCCAGACCACCGAAGGGAAGGCCATCAAGGCGAAACTGGAGCGCCTGCTGCAGCAGAAGCAGAAGGACTTCGACAAGATGCAGGAGGAGGTCAAGCGCCTGAAGGACGAACTGGAGTCCCAGGGCGCCATGATGCGGGAGGACCTCCGGAACAAGAAGCTCCAGGAGTACCAGAAGAAGATGGTCGAACTCCAGGAGTACTACATGAACAACCAGAAGGAGCTCCAGGAGGAGGAGGCCCGGCTGGTGAAGCCCCTGATGGACCGCTTCGAGAAGGTCCTGGCGCAACTGGGCAAGGACGAGGGATTCACGATCATCCTGCCGGCGGCGACCATCCTCTGGGGCCAGCCCGCCCTGGACCTGACCCAGCGGCTGGTGCAGATGATCAACGCCGGGGCCGGCAAGTAGCACCGCCATCCGCAACCGGGGTTCCCCGATGAGGACGTCTTCGAGGCCTTCCTGGCAGTCCTTCTGGAGGGAGGGAAGGGAACGGCTTCGAGGGGCATTTGCAGGACTTCCGCCGGTGACCCGGGCTGCCCTGATCTTGCTGGCGGCCTGCTATGTGGTGTTCCTGCTGCTGGCGATGCTGGTGGACGGCGGATGGCACGCCATCGAGCCCTGGCTCGCCCTGACGCCGAACCGCGTGCACGTCCGGCCCTGGATCCTGCTGACGATGGCGCTGCTGCACCGCGACCTGATGCACCTGTTGTTCAACGGACTGGCCCTGTGGAGCCTGGGGCCCCACGTGGAGCGTTCTCTGGGACCCCGTCGATACGGGATGCTGCTCCTCGTGTCCACCCTGGGGGGGTCCGTGCTCTACGCCCTGGCCGGGGTGGCCCTCCATCCCGAAACGCCCGCCATCGGGGCCAGCGGAGGGATCCTCGGAGTCCTCTGCGCCTTCGCGCTGATCTTCCCCAGGGCGGAACTCCAGTTCTTCTTCGCGGCGCGGATGGCCGCCCGGCACCTTCCCTGGCTGATCGTGGGGGTGGACCTGGTGCTCCGGCTGGCCGGGATGCCCATCGCCGTGGCGGCCCACCTCGGCGGAATGATCGCCTCGTGGGCCTTTCTGCGCCGCCCCTGGACCCCCGGGGGCCGGCAGGACATCCGACGCTTCCTGGACCGGATCCGATGAACCCGGTTGCGGCCCCGTTTCCTTCCCGTCGAGGACTGCAGACCCTGCTGCTGGTCCTTGCGGTCGGCGCGGCCTGGGGAATCGCCCTGCGGGACGATTTCGCCTGGGACGACACCTACCTCGTACGGGACAACGCGGACATCCGGTCCATCGATTCGGTCCCCGGATTCTTCCTCCGTCCCTGGGCCTCGGGCACCGACTACGACCTCGGCGCCCGTCAGAACGCCACCTACTTCCGGCCGCTGGCCCTGGCGACCATGGCGGTGGACCATGCCCTGTTCGGGGGGACCGCCTGGGGATTCCATCTGGGAAACGTCCTGGTTCACCTCGCCGCAGCGCTGGTCCTGCTGAGCCTGGGCCAGCGGTGGGGCGTCCTTCTGGGCCTTTCGCCCTGGATCCCCTGGATCGTCTCCCTGGTCTGGGCCGTTCACCCCGTCCATGCCGAGGCCGTGCACCTGGTCTCCTACCGGACCACGCTGCTGTCCACCCTGGCGGTGCTGGGGATGCTGCGGCTCTCGGTGCCCCTGGATCGCCGGGAATCCCCGGCTCCCCGCATCCGGCGGACCTTCGCCCTGGTCGCCTGCTGGTCCCTGGGCCTCCTTTCCAAGGAAACCGCTGCCGTCGGACTGCCGCTCCTGGTCCTCCAGGACCTCTTCCTGGGACGCCTGGACCTTCGGCGGATCGCCGAGGTCCACCTGCCGCTGATGGCGGTCCTGGGCCTCTGGTGGTGGTACCGGGATCAGGTGACGACCCCGGGAATCTACTCGTGGTTCGAGGGCCTCACCCCTGTCCAGTCGGCCCTGATGGTTCCCCGGGTCCTCTTCCTCTACGTGCGCCTGGTCCTGATCCCCTGGCCCCTCTGTCCCTTCTACGACTGGAGCGTGCTGGGGGTGCCCCGATCCCCCTGGGAGCCGGACATCCTGGCGGGCCTCCTGCTCCTGGTCCTCCTGCCGGTGGCCGCGACCTGGACGTTCCGCCGGGCCCGGGAGGTCTCCCTGGGCCTGTCGTTCTTCCTGGTGGCCCTGGCACCGGTCTCCCACGTGGTGCCCTTCTTCGACGCCGCCGGGGAGCGCTTCCTGCACCTGCCCCTGGCCGGGATCCTCTGGGCCCTGGTGTCGGCGGGGTTCCGGGTCCGGGGGCCGAGCCCCCGCCGGCTGCTGGCGGCCATCCTGGCGGTCTCCGTCCTGGGCGGCGTGTCCCTCTCGTTCCGCCGGGGCCTGGACTGGCGGGACAGCGAAACGGTCCTCCGGGCGTCGGTCCGGGATTTCCCCGACTCGGTCTCGGCCTGGCTGGGACTGGGTCGCCTCTATCTTTCCGGCGATCGTGCCGCCGAGGCGGTCCCGGCGTTTCGACAGGCTCGGACCCTGGCCCCGTCCCTGCCGGTCGTCCACGGCCTGCTGGCGGTCTCGGAGGCCCTGTCGGGGGACCTCCAGGGCGCCCGGCGCACCCTGATCGTCGCTCCCCCTCCCCCCCAGGGTCTTCCCTCGGCGGCGGAAATCGCCCGCCAGGAGGTCGTCCGGTCAGGTCGGACGGATCTCCTGGCTCCGATGGGCCTCTGAATTCACGGGCGTTCAAGGCCCTACCGGGCCGCGGCCATGCGGACCAGTTCCCGGGGCAGTTCCCCGAGGAACCGGCTGGGGGTCGCCACCTTCCGCATCCCGTACCGGGTGCGCATCGAGGCGCAGCAGAGGGTCAGCCGGTCCCGGGCCCGGGTCATCGCCACGTAGAACAGGCGCCGCTCCTCCTCCAGGGCCTCCTGGGCCGATGGGGTGAAGGGATCCCTGGGGTTCCGGTCGGACCGCACGATCGGGAAGAGGTCCTCCTCCAGACCGCAGACGAACACGCAGTCGAACTCCAGGCCCTTCGCCGTGTGGACGGTCATCAGGCTCACGGCCTCCCCGTCTCCTCCCTCGTCCTGGGGCTGCACCAGGGAGACCCGGTCCAGCCAGGCCGCGAGGCCCGACTCACCGCTCCCGGCGACGAACTGGTCCACCGATGCGACCAGTTCCATCACGTTCTCCAGGCGGTTCTGTCCCTCCAGGCTGGAATCCTCCCGAAGGCTCGCCAGCATTCCGCTTCGGTCCAGCACCGCGCGCACCACCTCGGGAGCCGGCCGTTCCCGGGCCATCGCCGCCAGGTCGGTGATCAGTTCCAGGAACCCCTGAACCCGGCGCCGCACCGCCTCCCCCGACCGATCCGCGAGGATCGCGAGGGCCACCAGGAGGTCCTCCCCCTCCTGGGCCGCCAGTTCCCGGGCCTTCTGGACGGTGGCGGGCCCGATGCCCCGGACAGGCACGTTGATCACCCGCTCCAGGGCCACCTGGTCCAGGGGGTTCACCACCAATCTCAGATAGCCCAGGACGTCCTTGATCTCCTTCCGCTGGTAGAACCGCAGCCCTCCGACGACCCGGTAGGGAATGCCCCGCTGGCGCAGGGCGTCCTCCAGGACCCGGGACTGGGCGTTGGTGCGGTAGAACACCGCGATCCGGCTCGGCGGCACGCCCTCCTCGGTTCGGCGCCGGATCTCCGAGGCCACGAAGCGCGCCTCGGCCACCTCGTCCAGTCCCCGGAAGACCTCCACGGGACGCCCCTCCTCGACCCGGACGGACCGAAGGGCCTTGGAATGCCGGCTCCGGTTGAAGGCGATCACCCGTGCGGCGACCTGGAGGATGGGGGCCCGGCTCCGGTAGTTGCGCCCCAGGGTGATCACCCGGGCATCGTGGTAGTCCTTCGGAAAGCCCAGGATGTTGTCCACCTGGGCCCCCCGCCAGGAATAGATCGACTGGTCGTCATCGCCGACCACGCACAGGTTTCGGTGGACCGCCGCCAGCACCTGGAGGATCCGGTACTGGACCTCGTTGGTGTCCTGGAACTCGTCCACCAGGACGTGGAGGAATCGCTGCTGGACCTCCTCCCGGACGTCGGCGTGGTCCTCGAGCAGCCGCAGCCAGAGGGCCAGCAGGTCGCCGTAATCCATCGCCCCGTTGGCCTTCAGTTCCCTCTGGTAGGCCTCGAAGACCCGGGCGAACTCCCTCCCCGCGGGATTCCGCTCGTCGGCCCGGACCTCCAGGATTCCCTCGTTCTTGTAGCGGTCGATTCGGGACGCCAGGGTCCCGACCCGTTCCTTTGGAACCCCCAGGGACTTGCAGACGTCCCGGATGACCTTCTCCGAGTCGTCGTCGTCGAAGACCACGAAGGTCGGAGGATATCCCAGCCGGTCGGCGTACTTCCGCAGCATCCGCAGGCCGAGGGAATGGAAGGTCCCCATCCACGAGGGGGCATCCCGGTTCCCGATCATCGACTCGACCCGCTGCCGCATCTCCCCGGCGGCCTTGTTGGTGAACGTCGCCGCCAGGATCCGCGAGGGGGGAACGCCCCGCTCCCGGATCAGCCAGGCGATGCGCCGGGTGATGGCCCGGGTCTTGCCGCTCCCGGCCCCGGCCAGGATCAGCAGGGGTCCCTGTTCGTGGGTCACCGCCTGGCGCTGGTCGTCGTCCAGGTCCGCCAGGAGGTCCGGTTCTTCCGTGATCATCGGGGCTTCCTTTCCCGGTCCCGGCGGTCATTCCACCGTGACGGACTTGGCCAGGTTCCTCGGCTGGTCCACGTCGGTCCCCTTCAGGTCCGCGACGTGGTACGCGAACAACTGCAACGGGATCGTGGCCACCAGGGGAGTCGCCAGGGGGGGACATTCGGGGACCCGCAGGATGTCGTCCACCCGGTCGGCCAGTTCCACGTCGCCGGTCCCGATCAGGGCGCACAGGCGCCCGTTCCGTGCCCGGACCTCTTCCAGGTTGCCCAGCGTCCTGGAGTACCAGGGCCCCGGCGGTGCCAGCACCAGGGTGGGGAAGTCCTCGTCGATCAGCGCGATGGGTCCGTGCTTCATCTCGCCGGCGGAGTACCCCTCGGCGTGGATATAACTGATCTCCTTCAGTTTCAGGGCACCTTCGGTGGCGACCGGGTGCAGGATGCCCCGGCCGAGGTACAGCATGTGTTGGAAGTGCTGGTAGCGCCGGGCCAGCATCCGGACCTCGACGTTTTCCCGCAGCGTCTCCTCCATCCATCCCGGGATCCGGAGCAGGTCGGTGACGTGGGACAGGACCTCCTCGGGGGACAGGACGCCCCGGGCCCTGCCGAGGGCCAGGGCCAGCAGGTAGAGGGCCCCGATCTGCGTCGTGAAGGCCTTCGTGGAAGCGACGCTGATTTCCGGCCCCGCGTGGGTGTAGAGCACCCCCTGGGCCTCCCGGGCCAGGGACGAGGCCACCACGTTGCACAGCGCCAGGGTCGCGGCGCCCGCCTCCCGGGCGGCACGCTGGGTCCGAATCGTGTCCAGCGTCTCTCCCGACTGGCTGATGCTGACGAAGAGCTCGCCGGGATGGATGAGGGAGACGTCGGGATCGTACTCGCTGGCCAGGTGGACCTCCACCGGGACCCGGGCCAGGCGGGTCAGCAGGAACCGCCCCACCAGCGCCGCGTGGTGGGAGGTCCCGCAGGCCGCCAGGTGCACCCGCCGGACCCCGGCCAGCAGTTCCGGGGCGAACGCCCCTTCCTCCAGCAGCACCTCCCCCCGTTCCAGCGAGACGCGCCCCCGGAGGGTGTCGATGAAGGCCCGGGGCTGCTCGTGGATCTCCTTCAGCAGGAAGTGCTTGAAACCGCCCTTCTCGGCCACCGCGGGGCTCATGTCCAGGACCAGGCGCCGGGGCTCCACCGGGCGGCTCGACCCCACCTCGACCACCCGGACCTCGGCGGCCGTCACGAGGGCCGCCTGCCCGTCCTCCAGCACCAGCACCTCCCGGGTGAACCCCAGGAGGGCCGGGATGTCCGACGCGATCAGCCGTTCCCGATCCCCGATCCCGATCACCAGCGGGGACTGGGATCTGGCCACCAGGATGCGATCCGGCTCCCGCAGGTGCATCACCGCGACGGCATAGGACCCCTGGACCCGCCTCAGGGCCGCGATCACCGCGTCCATCAGGCCCCGCCCCCGGCGGACCTCCCGGTCCACCAGGTGACTCAACACCTCGGTGTCCGTCTCGGACTGGAAGACCGCTCCCTCCCCCTTCAGTTCGTTCCGCAGGGCCAGGTGGTTTTCGATGATCCCGTTGTGGACCAGCACCACGTCGCCGGCCCGGTGGGGATGGGCGTTCTGTTCGCTGGGGCGCCCGTGGGTGGCCCAGCGGGTATGGCCGATTCCCGTTCGGCCCTCCAGGGGCGATTCCCGGACCAGGGCCTCCAGGTTCCGGAGTTTCCCGGTGGCACGGCGCACCTCCAGGCCGCCGTCCCCGATCACCGCGATTCCCGAGGAGTCGTATCCCCGGTACTCCAGGCGCTTCAGGCCATCGAGCAGGATCCCGACGCAGGGGCGGAATCCGACGTAGCCGACGATGCCGCACATGGATTCAGAGCCTTACGAACCAGAGGTCGTCCCTCCGGGTCAGGTGGAGTCGCATCGTGAAGACCTGTCGCCCCTCGGGGGTCTTCAGGGCCAGGGTCGCCGTCAGGTCCGCCTCGCCGCCCGTCCGCCGGACACCGACCCCGATCACCTGCCCCTCCGACAGGACGTCCCGGATCTCCGGGTGCTCCCGGAAGGTCCGGTGCAGCAGCCACTCGAAGAAGCGCTCCTTGGGGACCGACGTGATCTCCGCGGCCTCCTGCCGCTCCAGGAATTCCGTGCCCTCCTGCCGGAACAGGGGTTCGGAACCCATCCGGTCCAGGGCCGCGGACTTCAGCACCGCGAGGTCCTCGGGCCAGACCCGACGGGCCGCGGACTGGACGTCCCCCTTGCGCAGGTCGCCCAGGTACCCGAAGAAGGCGGTCTTCACCTCGGCCTGCACGGGGTCCCGGACCGCGACGGAAAGCACCACCGAGGTGCCCGCCAGCACGGCCAGGGCGGCGATCACGACCGATTTCGGAATCGACAGCATGCGTTCCTAGTCCAGTTCGATCTTCTTGATCCGCTCGTAGGTCTCCCGGGGCTCCGGAACCGAGGTTCGGGGCCGATCGATCCGCTTTTCCGGCACGGCGGGGACCGGCTGCGGGGGCGCAGGCGTCACCGGCCGTTCCGCCACGGCCTCGACGGGTCGATCCACCGGATCCGCCTGGGGCGCCGGGTCCCCGGGGGGATCGCGGCCCAGCACGTATCCCAGCAGCAGCCCGTGGGCAAGCGGCAGCAGCAGTTCCTGGCTCGAGGCCAGGAAGGCCAGCACCTCCCCCTCCCCTTCCCCCCGGGGCACGGTGGCCTTTGCAATGGCCTCCCGGGTCCGGTCCTGGATGCCCACCCGGGGCGTCGGGCAGTCCACCATCCGCATCCCCTCGAGGTCGGCTCCCTCGAGGTTCGCGTCCTCCAGGCGGGTCCGGACCAGCAGCGCGTCCCGGAAGGACGCCCCGGCCAGGTCGGCGCCCCGGAGGTCCACCTCCACCAGCACCGCTCCCCGGAAGTCCGCCCGGGTCAGCACCGCGTTGCCCAGGCGCCGGTGGACGAACCGGGCCTTCACGAGCACCGCTCCGACGAACCGCGCCCCGTAGAGATCCGAGGCATCGAACCGGGGGGCGATCAGCGTCGCGCCCTCGAAGTCCCCGTTGGCCAGGGAGGTCTCCTCGAACCGGACCCCCAGGAGGTCCGCCTTGCGGAAGGACACCTCCGGGGCCTCGCATCCCCGGAACAGGCAGTCCTCCAGCCGGGCCTGGTGCCATCGGGCACCCCGCATCCGGGCCCCGACGATCTCCGATCCGCGGCAGAGGACCCCCCGCAGGGAGGCCCCCTGGAGATCCACCTCCTGCCACTCCGCCCCGTCCATGCGCACTCCGTCCAGGGGCCACGCGGAAAGTTCCATCCGGCGGACCAGGCACCCGGAGACATCCCGAGCGCCCACGGCCCTCTCCAGGTCGGTGACCGTCTCGATGCGCCGCTTCCCCTGGCTCATCCGGACCTCCGTCACGGCAGCGGGACCCGCACCTCCGCGGCACTCACCTGGGCGGGCCGACGGGCGACGATATCCGCCTGGGACTCGAATCCCTCCTTGGGGGTCCAGCCCAGCACCCAGGTCCGCTGGCCCGTCTGGAGCGGCTCGCCCGGCCCCTGGGTGGGCACGACCCCCTGGAGGACCAGCAGCGGCTTCTTCCCCTTTACGACCGACCACTTCAACTGGAAGAAGGTCGGCGTGTGGATGCTCGGTTCCACGGCGTCGTCGATCCCGTCGTCCACGAACGAATCGAACTCGATCCATTCCCCGTCGAGCACCAGCAGGCGGTTCACCGGCCCCAGGCCCTGGGCCTTCTCCTCGGCCTCGGGAAGTTCCATCCCCAGCAGCAGCAACTGGAACCCGTTCCCGAAACCGGGAAGTTCCTGCCGGGACAGCAGTTTCCATCCCCTTCCCGAAAACTCCCGGACGACGAAGCGGTGACGCGTCTCCCCAGGATCCGGATTCCCCTGGGCCCCGGCATGCCGCGGCGCCCACGAGGCCAGCAGCATCATCGCACCGACGACCCTGACAGCGGTCTTCATCCGTCCTCTCCTGCGGTCCCTGACCAGGGGAGCGATTGAAGCACGTTCGCGGATCGGAGGCAACGGGGTCGCCGCTCCCGGCGTTGACACGACCCGTCCTTCCTTCCTACCATCGCAACGCCGTTCGGCGTCGTCGCAGGGAGGGACCGGTGTCGCGATCCGGAGTCGGTTCCGACGTCAGGCGCCTGTCCCTGTTGGCGATCCTGATGGCCACCCGGCGGCCCCTCTCCATGGCGGGCATCCTCCGGCGTCTTCCGGGATTCTACCTGCCGGAGGGACAGCAGTACGAGGATCAGGACGAGACGACCCAGGAGAGCATCCGCCGGAAGTTCAACCGGGATCTCGCCTTCCTTCGTTCCCTGGGATACCGAATCACCTATTCCCCCGAGGATGCGACGGACGAGGAAGGCTACCTGCTGGAAAATCGCCCGACCCGGAGGACGGCCGCTCTTTCCCGGGACGACCTGCGAACCCTCCGCCTCATCGAGGGCATCGGCCCCCTGATCCGGGAGTCCCCGCTGGACGAGGCCCTGCGCATGGCCTTCGCCCGGATCGAGGCCCTGGGCCAGGGCGTCCCCTGCGACCCCCGGAACGACGCCGTGGTCTTTTCCCTGCGGGAACTCGGCAGGCCGACCCTCGTTCCACGGGTCCCCGAAGCGCTGCTGGGAACCGTGACGACGGCCCTCCGGGATCGCAATCCCCTGAGACTCGCCTACCGGTCCGTCCGGGAACCGTCCTCCCGAACCAGGAAGGTGGACCCCTGGGGTCTCTTCCTGAAGGCCGGCGTCTGGTATCTGGTCGGCTGGTGCCACCTCCGGAACGCTCGCCGTCTGTTCGCGATGCACCGGGTGGAACACGCCGAGATCCTTCCGGGGTCCCGGACCGTCCCCCCGCCGGCCGACTTCTCGCTGGGCGACTGGGCCTCCAGGGAACCCTGGGAACTGCCGTTGCACGACCCGGTCGAGGTGACCCTGGAACTGGACGAGGTGGCCTCGGGCCTGCGCCATTCCCGGCTGCGATCGGCCCAGGCCTCCCGGGAGGGACCGGACCGTCCCTGGAAGGTCCGAGTGCAGGCCACCAACGTGGATCCCCTGGTGGGCCTGGTGCTGGGCCTCTGGGGCCACGCCCGCATCGTCGATCCCCCGGAAGTCCGGGATCGCCTCCTTGCGATCGTGGACCGCCTGGTCCGGGAACACTCGGAGGAGCCCCCCTGATGGACGCGTCCCAGGCATCCTTCATCCAGATCCAGTTGCTGACGCTGCATCTTCGGCAGGCCGGGGGGCCGATGACCGTCCGGGAACTGGCCCGCCGCGCCCGCATGTCGGAGGATCAGGTCCGCCGCATGCTGGAGGACCTGGCGCTGGTTCGCGGCGACCCGAGCGTCTACGAGTACGTGGAAATCCTCCTGGATGGGGACATGGTCGAACTGGGACCGAACACCCAGGACGTGGAACTGGGCGCTCTGGTCCTTTCGCCGGGGGAGTTCCTGGCCCTGGTGCACGCGGTCCGGGAGGCGGAACAGGCGGGGCTGGGAATCACGATGAAGGCATGCATGCCGCTGCTTCGGCGCCTGGCGGGATCGGTCCGTCCGCGGGAGGACCTCCCGGTGGAGTTCCACCTGGACGCCCTGGCCGACGAGTGGATCGCGGTTCGGGACGTCGCCATCCCGGGACGCCACGTCCTGGAACTGGATTACTGGACCGCCAGCCGGGACCGGGTCTCCCGCCGGAGGGAGGTCGTCCCCCTGCGCCTCCGGAACGACGGCGGATCCTGGTACCTGGAGGCCTGGTGCTTCGCCAGGCAGGAGAACCGGACGTTCCGGCTGGATCGAGTGATCGGGATGAGGGACACGGGGCGGGTTCACGCGGATCCGATCCCCGAGCGGGTCGCCGCTCCGCGGGGAGGGAAACGGGTGGCCCGGGTCCGGATCGACCCCGAGGTGGCCCCCTGGGCCCTGGAACGCATCCCGGGAGCCCATTCGCTTCCCGACGGTTCCGTCGAGGCGGTCATTCCCTTCTCCTCGGAGGTGCTTTTCGCGTCCTGGATCCTGTCCCTGTCGGGACATGCCAGGGTCCTGGATCCACCAGGCCTCCGGCGGCAGATCCGCCAGCGCCTCCGAAAAGCCTTCCTCCGCGACGGTTCCCCCATTTGACGCATCTCCATTCCTCGGCTAGGCTCCCCTCGGCCATGATGGCGGGGAACAGGGATGAATGGGACCCTCCGGTGGACCTGGGTCTTTCTCCTCGTCGCCGCGGTTGCCCGCGCCGAGACTCCCCCCCCGGAACCCCCGGACGCGACCTCTCCGGGAGGATCCGCCGAGGAGGCCCTTCCGGGTGTCGATGACCTCCTGGGCCGCCGGGCCGATGAAGCCGTCCGGGACTGGTCCGCCCTGCCACCCCGGGACCCGTCCCGCACCTTCCCCTGGTTCGAACACCACGGCTACTTCCGGCTGCGCATCGACGGCTACTGGCGCCCCCACCTGGGAACGGAGGCCATCGCGAACGGGACCACCGTGAACACCTCCGCCTACCGCCCGCCCCTGAACGCCAATGCGACGAACCAGGACCCGGGCCAGGACTGGATCGGCGGAGCCAACATGCGCCTGCGCTGGGCCCCCGTGCTCCACGTCTCGCCCCGGATCGAGGTCCAGGCCGAGGTGGACGTCCTGGACAACCTGGTGCTCGGCAGTACGCCGGACGCCGACCCCGACCGCGCCGACGCCCCCCTGCCCGTCTACTCCCGGAGCCAGGCCCCGGCCTCGGCCACCCGCATGGGGGGGCGCGACCCGGTCACGGTGAAGCAGGCGTTCGTGTCCTGGACGCCCTTCCTGCCCCCGGACGACCGGGGCTTCCTGCTGCGCCTGTCGGGGGGCCGCATGGCCCGGCAGTGGGGTCTGGGAATCCTGGAGAACGCCGGACGGGACCTGGATTCCGACTACGGCACCTACCAGGACCGGGTGAATCTCCTGGCGCGAATCGGCGGGATCTACACGGAACTGGGGTACACCTGGGTGGCCTCGGGGCCCAACACGATGGACCCCTCGCAGCCCTACGGCGAAACCCACGACCTGTCCAACGCCGACGACGTCTGGGACCTCTCCCTGGCGATCTTCCGCCGCCCGGACACCGACGCGGAAAAGCGGAAGCGGTACCGGGACCTCGTGGTGCTGAACCGCCCGGTGGTGGACGGCGGAGGATACCTGGTCTTCCGGCGCCAGAACCTGGACGTGAAGCCCGCGATGGACGGGTCCGTCACCGCGATGCCTTCGACTCCCTACGACGATGTCGCCCTGGAGAAGCGGAACGGCTGGATGCTGACCCCGGACCTTTGGCTCCGCCTGGAATGGAAGCCGTCCCTGAAGGAGCACGTGCGCGTCGAGGTCGAGTTCGCGGGGGTCTTCGGCCACATCCAGAACGTGCCCCGCTTCCGGTACGATGCGGTGTCCTCATCCTGGCAGGCCGACGGGTCGGCACCGCTCGACATCCGTTCCTTCGGCGGGGCCCTGGAGGGGGAATACGTCCGGGGCCCGATCTCCACGGGACTCTACGCCGGGTTCGCGACCGGCACCGACGCCCCCTGGTGGGGCTGGCGGGATCGGAACAACGTCACCACCAACCGTGGCCTCCGATCCCTGCGGTCCTTTTACTTCCATCCCGACTACCGGGTGGACCAGATGCTGTTCCGGAACGTCGTCGGGACCGTCACGAACGCCTGGTACGTGAAGCCCTTCGTCCAGTACGACCTCTTCGAAGGGGACCAGGACGCCCTGGCGGGACGCCTGGAGGTCCTCTACGGCAGGGCCTTCCAGGCCAGGGCGACCCCCGGGGGCAAGGATCCGAACCTGGGCGTCGAACTGCTGGTCCGGCTCTTCTACGAAGAGAAGGGGGCCTTCTACGCGGGCCTGGACTGGGCGACCCTCTTCCCCTTCGACGGCCTGGACCTCCCGGCGACCTACGGCTGCCCCGAGGACGGCAGCGGCAACCCGACCGCCTGCCACGCCGCCCGGAACGCCCGCTGGTCGATGGCGGTCCGGGGCCGGTTCGGGGTGATGTTCTGACCTGTCTCCGTCGCAAGGATTTCCCCTCTGTGAATCGTTTGCACACCCATGGAGCGTCGGTTCGGTCGAATGTCGCTTTTTGGGCGTTTTTCCAGCACGTTGCAATCGAAGGAAGAATGCACTTTCGGGCACATTTATTGCAGGATGAAGCGCTGGGTTCCGGGAGGGAGTGGCCGATGAACCATCGCGTTCCGGCAACCGGTTTCACGCTGGTGGAACTGATGGTGACGGTGGCGATGATCGGCGTGCTGGCCGTCATCGCGATCCCCTCGGTGATGGAGGCCATGCAGAAACGGGAGGTGGTCCAGGCGTCCCAGGCGGCCCTGGACCTGGTGGAGTACGCCCGGGTCCAGGCGGCAGCCCGGAATCGCGCCTACGCGTTGCGCGT
The DNA here is from genome assembly GCA_017994695.1 of Myxococcota bacterium. GTDB lineage: Bacteria > Myxococcota_A > UBA9042 > DTJE01 > DTJE01 > JAGOKF01. Next base: position 52,923 of record JAGOKF010000015.1, read on the forward strand.
GAGCGTGGCCTCGGGCGGCACGGCGGGGGGCCGCATCCAGTTGTGGGAGAACACGACCTCCTCCTGCTTCGGGTTCAACGCCGCCGGCCCCGGTGGCGAAACGTCCCGGATGGTGCGGGAACTGGACCTGTCGGCCTCCTATCCCACCGTCGTGCTGTTCGAGGTCCAACCCCAGGACCTGCCCAATTCTCCGCTCTGCATCAAGCCCGACGGCCGGGTCTTCCAGGTGGTGAACGATGCCACCGCGGTGATCATCCCGTCGGGGGACAACTTCGCCGGCGGGGATGCCCGGATCCGGTTCCAGCGGCTGAACAAGATCGGGCGAAGGGAGGGGCCGGTCCACGCGCTGGCCATCCCCTTCAATGGGCTTGCACGGGTGGTGGTGGAATGACGTCGTTCCGGTGTGATTCCAGGTTGTCCACCGGGGTCCGGGGGACCGGTCCGGCCGGACGCGCCCTCCGGGGATACACCCTCATCGAGGTGCTGGTCGTGATCGCGGTCACGGTGGTGGGCTTCCTGGCCCTGACCCACCTCCAGACCTCGGTGCTGAAGGCCAACGAGAACGCATGGAACATGACGGGAGCAGTCCGCCTGGCCACCCACGTCCAGGAAACGATCCGATCCGAGGCCCTGCGGTGGTACAACGACACCTACAACGGCGCCGGCGGCGTCGCACAGAACGACTTCCTCTACCTCCGGTGGGTCGGGCCGCCCAACCTCAACGGCACCTCGGGATGGCGTTCCGCGGGCTTCTACCCCGACGGGACCCCCTTTGCCCTGGTGAACCAGGTGGGGATCCAGCCGGCCTGGGACGCCGGCGTGCTGCGCCACGTTCCCGGGAACCGGAACGCCCGCTACTGCGTGGAGTACCGGCTGACCTGGCTTGTCCCGGACTTCCTGATCCGCTCCGAGGTCCGGGTGCTCTGGCCCCGACCGGGTGCCCGTGCGGGGCTCTACGACTCCTGCCCGGCCGACATGGTGAACCACCCGGAGGACGTGTTTTCCATCACGATCCCTGCAACGGTGATGAAGAATGTCTTCGTGTCTCCATGAACTCGGGACGCCCCGTCGCGGGAAGTCCCGATCCCGTCTTCCCGGCCAGGCGGGCCTGACCCTGCTGGAGGTCCTGATCGCCGGGGCCGTGTCGATGATCCTGATCGTGTCGGTGTACGCGGTCTACTCTGCCAGCAGCCGGGGCTACCAGGTCCATCGCCAGGTCCTGGGCGCCCAGCAGCAGGCCCGCTTCGGGTTGGACCAGTTGATCCGGGACGTGTCCCTGGCCGGCTTCCTGGGGACTCCCGATTCCCAGGCCGACCCCAACGTCTGTCCCAAGCCCGCGGGAAGGCTCCGGGGCATCGTCATCCAGGAAGGGGGACCCGCCAACGGAAACCCCAGGCTGTTCCCCCAGTCGGTCACCCTCTTCGGGGCCTTCTGGAGCCAGGTCATCTATTTCTCCGAGAGCGCCGTCGGGAACCAGGTGGTGCTCCAGGCCGGCGCCACCGGGGCCCCCTTCCCGGCCAACGAGGACGAGTTCAATCGCATCTTCGCCCCGGGGCGCTTCCTCCGGCTCGTCAATGCCGACCAGTTCGAGATGTACCTGCCGATCCAGTCGAGCAATTTCCAGAACCGCCTGATCACCCTCCAGTCGCCTCTGCCCACGGCGGTGCCCCCGGACTTCTGCGGAGTCCAGGGCCTCGGGGTCGGCCTGGAGGTCAACGTGGTGGGCTACGTCCGCTATTCCCTGCAACTGGACCCTGGCGAGCGGGGCAAGGTGGACCTGGTCCGGGAGGAGATCGACGGTTCGGACCCCGCCCTGGCCCGGGTCCTTCCCCGCTCGGCCGTCAGGGTGGCCGAGTACGTCGCCGACCTGGCCTTCCTGGACTTCACGCTGGACGTGGACCGCACCCGGCGTCAGCCGACGATCCAGGTCCTGGCCACCCTGGAGGACCTCCAGGCCACCGGCAACCAGCTGCTGGACCTGAGCGACGCCGCCCGGCCCCAGGACCTCCGGGCCCTGACCGTGATGCTGACCACCCGGACCCAGGAGGAGGACGAGGCCTTCCCCTTCGTGGCCCGGGCCACCCGGAACGATCCCCTGGACTCCTACGAGGTGGATCCCGCGATGCGGGGATCGGCCCGGACGGTGACGATGGCCCAGAGGGTGACCCTGCCCTCCTTCGCCGTGAGGAACGTGAAATGAGGCAGGACTCCAGGTGCCGACTCTCCACCCGGCCGGCCCCGGCACGACAGGAGGCCGGGTACATCCTGATCGTCGCGATGCTGGTGCTGCTGGCCCTGACCAGCCTCGGGATCGCGGCCATCGAGGTGGCGTCGAATCACCTGAATCTCACCGGGAGCGCCCGCATCGCCCACGTCGCCCGGACCATCGCGGCCTCGGGCGCCGAGGGAACGATGGCCTTCGCGGGCATGAATCCCTCGGGATTCACCCAGTTCGTCGCCGCCCAGAACGGCGTGGTCCAGATGCGGGACCTCTCGGCGAACTTCTATGACACCTCCACGAACGGCAGCGGGTCCTTCGGGCGGGAGGCGGTCACGATGAACACGGCATTCTGGCAGAGCCGGATGACCTCTGCGGTGACGACCCACCGGGCCCCGGGGTTCCAGGTCGGCGAGTACTGCTTCCGGCGCTACATCTCGGAGACGCAGTCCGTCTTCCGGAACGACCTTGCCCCGGGGAGCCAGAACGCGGAAACCCTGACGCTGGACCGGAACGCCCAGGCCCGGGCGATGGCGGCGATCTTCGTCGGGCCCGTGGGCTGCCCATGAGGAGGGCCATGAGTTCACGCCTCCGGACCCCACCCTGTCTCTGGCCGCCTCTCCTGGCGGTCCTCCTGGTTCCCCTGGCCTCCCGGGGCCAGTCCCTCCCGGCCCACGAGGTGAAGCCCATCGTGCTGATCCTGCTGGACACCTCGGGGTCCATGGAATACGACGCCGACCAGCCCGGGGTCGAGACCGGCGACAACGACGGATCCCTGACACCGCCCACCTGCGCGGGAGTCGGCAACTCCGGGAAGAGCCGGTACATCGTGGCCACGGAGGTCCTCACGGGCACCTTCGGCGACTACCAGTGCGTCCTCGAGGACCGTTCCAACAACTCGGTTCCCCCGTGTCCGCGGGAGGACTGTCCCTACCCGGTGCCCCACGTCGTTCCCCTGGGAACCCAGGCCGCTGACGGCCTGATCGATCGCAATGCCTACGACTTCAAGTTCGGCGTGATGACCTTCGACACGAAGGCCTCCCCGGCCACCAACGAGAACGGCGGCTACTCCTACGGTCCCGAGCAGGGCGTCAACTACGGCGCCCGGAACGCCACCGCGCCCACGGGGCCGATGGTGACTCCCAGCGCGTCGGACGACCCGGCGGACGTCTTCGCACGGAACCAGGAGGTCCAGGCCTCGATCCGGTCGGCCATCCCGGTCGGGGGAACCCCCATCGCCCCGCTGCTCTATGACGCCCGCTACTTCTTCCAGAGCGATCCCTCCATCCTGAACGACCCCTTCCGGACCTGCCGCCCGAAGAGCGTGGTCCTGATCACCGACGGCCGGGCGAACCTGGGGGAGGGTTCCAATCCCTACCAGGATTCGGTCCGGGAGGCCCAGATGCTCCGGGACATGGGCGTATCGGTCTACGTCATCGGCTTCAAGCTGGCCGACGGCGTCAGCAGCCTGGCCGAGGCCATCGCCACCAACAACGGAAGCCTGGACCTGCCCTACTTCCGGGCCGACAACAGCGTGGACCTCGTGAAGGCCTTTTCCCAGATCCTCGGGAACCTGGCCGTCGCCACCCAGTCCCGGACCCGGGTCGTCGTCACCTCCGAGACGGGCAATCCCCTGGACGTCCAGTACCAGTTCAACGCGGCCCACGGCAAGGTCCCCTACCCCGGAGGGTCGGGATTCGTCCCGGGCCTGCGCCAGGGGATCATCGAGCGTTCGGTGTACCAGTGCGGCGTCAACGAGGCCCGGCCCAACGAGGCGGGACTGGCCCTGGTGCAGCGGATTTCGGACCTCCTGAACGCCCGGCAGGACACCGACCGGGACCTGTTCACCTGGATCGGGGGCGTCCGGGAGCGCTTCGAGGCCCAGAACCCGAACCTGACGGCCGCCGCCCTGGGAGCCCCCGCACCGGGGCAGCCCGTCCCCGATTTCAGCCGGGATCCCCTCACGGGTCTGTGCCGCAGCGGCTTCCTGTCGGGATCCTACGACCAGAAGATCGCCGCCTGGCGCCAGAACCTGATCGACTACGTCCGGGCCGCCGATGCCTCCTGCCGGGCCGGCTACAAGACCGGGGCCAGCGACCACGGCTCCCCGGTGATCCAGGGGAGGCTCCAGGACATGGACCTGATGATCCCCTCCTTCCGGCTCTTCCGGGACCAGATCGCGACCCGGGACGTGGTCCTCTACCTTCCGACCCACGACGGGATCCTGCACGCCTTCCGGGTGGACCGCCCCAACGGGGCCGTGGAGGACCCGGACTGGGGCCGGGAACTGTGGGGGTTCATCCCCAATCACCTGCTGACCTCCCTCCAGCAACTGCCCGACGGAAAGCGGACGGTCCTCGACGGGTCCCCCGTCCTGAAGGACATCATCCTGAGCCGGACCCGTTCCACGCTGGACACCGAGTCGGCATCGGCCTGGCGATCCATCCTGCTCGTCGGCGACCGGGAGGGCGGCCGGGGCCTGTCGGCCCTGGACGTCACCGACAACCGGCGGGACTACTGGCAGGTGCTCTGGGAGGTCTCGGCGACAAAAGGCCGATGCCTAGCCGGCTTCCCCACCTGCAATCCCGGCGGACCGGCGCTGTTCCAGAACGACTTCAGCCTCCTGGGCTGGTCCTTCGGCAGGCCAGAGATGGGCGTGGTGCAGGTCTGCCCCGGGGGCGCCTCCTCCTGCCTCCAGGGCAACCTCGAGGAGGTGGCCGTCGCGGTGGTTCCCGGGGGCAGCGGCAAGGACCTCGCCGCCGGATCCGGCCGGGTCCTGTACGTGATCCGCCTGGACACCGGGGAGAAGATGGCGGAGTTCCGCAGCGGGCAGGCCAACGTGGACTCGTCCTGTGCCGGGACGAACCAGTCGATCGACTCCGACCTCGTGGGGAACGTCACCTGTTTCAGCACGTTCCCGGGCACCTACCTGTCCCGCTGCTTCGTCGGGGACAAGGCGGGACGCCTGTGGCGCCTGGAGATCGGGTCCCCGGGGATCCCGAACTGGAACCTGGCCCTCTTCTACGATCCCTACGCCTCGATCTCCCCCCTACCGGCCCTGGACGATCCCCGCCGCGCGCCGGCCTACGAGGCCCCTTCCGTGGCGATCCAGCCCGGGACGGGCCGCCTGGTCATCGTCTACGGCGCCGGGGACATGGACCACCTGGACGACACCACCCAGATCTCCTTCGTGGCGAGCCTCCAGGAGTCCATCGAGCAGTGGCCCTTGACCCCCGTCCCCGACCGGACCTGTTCCCCCTGGAACGACGACGTCTGCCGGAAGGTCCATGCGGGCCGTGGCATGCAGGTGGGCCCCACGGTGCTCTGGAAGAAGTTCCTCGGCTACGACGCCTCCTGGAACCTCGAGCCCGGATCGCTGCCCGGGGAGCGCCTGATGGGCGCCCCGGTCATCTTCGGCAGCGGCGCCTATTTCACGACCTTCACCCCCTCCCTGGACAACCCCTGCCTGGCAGGCATCGGCCGGATCTACGGGGCCGTCTTCGACCGGCACGACGCGACCTGCCAGGACCTCGTGGGCCTGCTGCCGGACCCGAACGATCCCTTCCACTACCTGGTGTCGTCGCGCCTCGGGGAAACGACCAACGCCGGGGCCATCCCCTTCGGGCTCACGGTCGTGACCCGACCCGCCTGCATCCAGGGCGCCTCCATCGCCAGCAGCCCCCCTCCCTCGGGGGGATCGGTCGCCCCCTTCGGATCCTTCGCGGCCCCTGCTCCGACCCTCGTGGTCCAGACCGGCGTGTCCACCGAGCCCCCCTCCGAACAGCCGACCCAGGGCACCACGACCCGGATGATCCACCAGGTGACCCGGGCCCTCCGAAAGGCCATGGAATCCCTCTCGGTCTCCTCCTGGGGCATCCTGCAGGACTGACCTCGAACGCCCTCTCGCGGCAAGCCCGATCCCCCGGTTCCTCCGGTCCAACGGGCTTGCCCTGGGGGTCATTCGATGGTAAAGAAGGCGACCGTTTGACGGCTCTCCGGTCGTCCAAGGGTAGGACACAGGACTTTGGTTCCTGGAATCGGGGTTCGAATCCCTGCCGGAGAACCGGAGGCCGGACCGGGGAATCCGGCATCCACGGGCCTTTCGCATGTCGAGGAAGAGATGGCTGGACGGAAGAAGGACCGGGTGACCAAAGAGGAACTGAAGGGACCCGACGAGTTCCAGGAGTCGATGGCCAAGGTGGCCGAGTTCTTCCGCCTGTGGGGGGGCTGGATCGGCGCAGGGGTCGCCATGGTGCTGATGGGCATCACCGCCGGGATCCTGCTGCACCGGATGGGGGAGAGTCGGGCCGTCGAGCGGGCCCGGGAGTGGAGCCAGGCTCTGGAACCCCTGTCCCAGGCTGAAAAGCAGGCCGCCGAGGCCCAGGATCCCGAGGCCGAGAAGGCGGCCCGGGAACGCATCCCGGTCCAGGCCCGGGAGACCCTGGCCCGGATCGACGCCTGGATCGCCAAGGGCCTGCCGGGTTCGATGAAGGCTTCCGCGCAGTTCACCCGCGGAGCCGCCGCGATGCAGGCCGGAGACTGGGCGCTGGCCCGGGAGGCCTTCCGGTCCTTCCTGGATGCCGAACCGAGGAGCCCCCTGGCCTGGCTGGCCTGGGAGGCCTACGGGATCGCCAGCGATCTCGCCGGTCAGCGGGCGGATGCCGAGAGGGCCTTCCTCGAGATGGCGAAGTCGGACAGCGGCCTGGCCCGGGCGAATGCGTGGATGCATCTCGGCGACCTCTACCACCCGGCCATCGGACGTTCCCCGAGTGATGCCGTGGATGCCGGAAAGGCCCGGGAGAACTACCAGAAGGCCCTCGAAGCCGTCTCGGGCCCCGAGGACTCCCTGCCCGTCGCCCAGCTGCTGGTTCGGCGGCTGGTCGAGGAGCGCCTGGTTTCCCTTCGCTGACCTCTTGATACGGGAGGCCCCGATGCGCCTCCGGGCCCGGATTGCCGGCTTGTGGGGAATGGTCCTGCTGGGATCGGTGCCAACTGCAGCCCAGACCACGTCCCTTCCGCCCCCATCGTCCACCGGAATCGAGATGCCCGGGGGCTGGCTCGTCCCCGCCTGGGGCGTCGATGTCTATGGCGACGAGATCTTCGCCCTGAGCCCCCGGGACCCCGGGGAATGCCTCGCCATCCCCGGACGGGACCTGGTGGTCTGCGGAACCAAGAAGGGGTTCCTGCTGGCCCTGTCCGCCCAGGACGGATCGGAGAGGTGGATGCGGTCCTTCCCGGGGTCCTTCCGGGGGCGCCCGGTGGCCGCCGACGGTTCCCTCTTCGTCGCCGGGGGCGACGGCTGCCTCCATCGTCTGGACCCTGCGAGCGGCGTTTCCCTCTGGGAAAAGCCCTACTGCGCGCAGTCCCCCTTCCTGGGGGAGCCGGTCCTGCTGGGGTCCCTGCTGGTGGCGATGACGATGTCCGAGCAGGTCCACGGCATCGACGCCGAGGCCCGGCTTCCCGTCTGGAAGTTCGACGAAGGAATGCCGCGCCTCCTGGCCAGCGAGGGGACGGCATCGCCCGTTCCCGTCGGTTCCGACGTGCTGGTCGGTCTCTCCACCGGGCTCCTGGTCCGTCTTTCCGGGGAGACGGGCAAGGCGGTCTGGGCCGCGAACCTCGGGGCCGACGTCCAGGGGGCGCCGGACGTGGACGCCACCCCGGTGGTCCGGGACGACATCGCCTACACCTCTTCCTTCGGACGGGGGCCCGTGGCGGTCCAGGTCCGGGACGGCACCGTCCTCTGGCGCGGATCCGACTACGGGGCCAGCCGGGCCCTGGTGACCGAGAACCGCGTGATCGTGGGCACGGCCGACGGTAC
>JAGOKF010000091.1 GCA_017994695.1 Myxococcota bacterium
GGGCGGGGGCGGCCTCGGGCTTCGCGGGGGTCGGGGCCTTGCTGCAGGCCGCCAGGGCGAGGATCAGAGTTGCCAGGGGAACGAGGAACCGGACCATGGGCGTCCTCCCGTGCAGGGGCCGACAGTATAGCATGGCCTTCGGCGGACCGGGCACCACGGAGGGTCGGACGGGGCCGGTTCGGGCCATCTCCAGGGTCTGGCACAAAACATGCTGGAAGGAACCCTGGCGGCTTGGTGTCCGCCGGATCGACCGGGTCCGGGAAAACATAACCCCCGGAGTTTCCAGGGGGTAGGCGCCCAGGGAAGCCCCGGGTGCCTGCTGGGGTGTGAAATGTTTGCGACTTCCGGTGTCATCCGCAGTCAAGGAGGCGACATGAATCTCCGCCGTCCTCAGATGGGATTGTGGGTCCTGGCCTGTGCGTCTCTCTGGATGGGGGCGGGGTGTCAGCCCGCCGAGGAGGAGGGCGACGCGCTGTCCCCGGCCTCGGCCGTGGAGGCCGCCGGGGTGCCGGAAGGGGACGCGACCGGTCGGCTGTCGGCAGCCCTCGAGAAGGCCTGCACCCAGCCGGTCAACAACCTCGTGATCACCGAGTTCCTGCCGGACCCCAACGGCAATCCCCCGAACTCGGTCCCGGACAACTACGGGGAGTGGATCGAGGTCTACAACCCGACGGGATCCCCCATCGACATGCAGGGGATGTGGCTGAAGGACAACGGGACCAACAGCCACCAGATCGTCTCGTCGGTGGTGGTGCCGTCCCTGGGCTACGCGGTCCTCTGCCGGGAGAGCAACCCCTCCCTGAACGGCGGCGTGACCTGCAACTACCAGTTCTCGAATTTCAGCATGGTCAACACCGGCGGCGACGCGATTCGGATCTGCCAGGACTCCGCCTGCAGCACGGTCATCGACGAGGTGGTCTACACCGGCACGGTCCCGACGGGCTACGCGATCGAACTGCGCCACCCCTACCTGCCCCATGCCACGCTGGCGATTCCATCCTCGCCGAACAACCCCGCCTCCTGGAGCGCCCTGAACTTCGGTCTGTCCACGACCCTGCTCCCCGGGGGGGACAAGGGGACGCCCGGGGCCCGGAACTCCCTCTGGCAGGAGGTCGAGGACCCGACCTGCGATGACGGCAACGCCTGCACCTGGGATCTCTGCGAAAAGAGCCTGTGCCGGAACGCCTGGAAGGCCGGGTGCTGCCTGGTGGACGGGGACTGCAACGACAGCAAGCCCTGCACCCGGGACACCTGCGACCAGGGCACCCACACCTGCACCTACCAGGACATTCCCGATTGCTGCACCACGGCCGCGGACTGCATCGACGCGAACCCCTGCAACGCCGACTACTGCTCCTTCAACAAGTGCGTCCATTCCGCCTACAACATCGTCCCGGGCTGCTGCTACTCGGCGACGAATGACCAGGCGGAAGCGGACGCCCAGTGCGACGACAAGAACATCTGCACCGCGAACCACTGCGACCAGGGCACCAACCGCTGCTACTACGACCCGCCCCGGCCGGACTGCTGCATCACCGGGGACGAGTGCGACGACGGCGACCCCTGCACCTACGACCAGTGCTGGAACAACACCTGCTACAACCCGAAGATCAGCCCCACCTGCTGTCGGACCGACGCCAACTGCAACGACAACAATCCCTGCACCGACGACCGGTGCGTGATCAACTCCTGTCGGTTCTTCTGGAACTCGACCCAGTGCTGCTACGACAACGCCTGGTGCCAGACCTACGCCAACGACAACAACCCCTGCACCGACGAGCGGTGCGTGCTGGACGCCGGCACCGGTCGCTATGAGTGCCAGCATCCCTACAAGCCCAACTGCTCCATCGACCTGCCCTACGTGCAGCCCTTCGAGCAGACGTCGGACTTCGACGGGATCGGGTGGAAGGTCGTGGACTACGGCACCGCCGCGGCCGATCACTGGTCCATCGATTCGGGCACGACCGGGGGCCTCGGTCCGGACCGTTACGTGCGGTTCTCCTGGACCCCGACCACGATGCTGGTCCAGAGCGTGCTCCACTCCCCCGGCCTGAACGCGACGATCTCCCAGAACGACGGCTACAACTTCTACAAGAAGACCACGCTCCAGTGGCGCATGATCTACAAGCACTCCCAGCCCTCGGCCTACGTGACCCTGAAGGTGGTCGGGACGACGACCAGCGACTTCCAGGGCGGCACGGTGCTGTGGCAGGCCCGGACCAACGAGGACATCCCCTACACCCTCTACTCGGTCGAACTGCCGGACAACCTGAAGTTCAGCCCGACGCTGAAAATCGGTTTCCTGGTGGACACCGAAGACGGCAGCACCTTCCGGATGGACTCCCTCCAGATCGACGACGTGAAGGTGGCCGCCGGCCGGGCCAACCAGTACGTCAAGTCGATGGTGTACCGGTGCCCCACGGACGGCCGTCCCTGCAATCAGCTCTACGGAACGCTGGTGTCCCAGGCGGTGGCCCCGGATCCGATTCCGCTGCTGACTGCCAGCGTGTGCGACTGGCACCGGATCTTCCTCTGCATGTGGGACCCCGACGCCCGGTACTTCACCTGGAACTACTTCGGATTCCCGGGGTCGTTCCTGGACGGCGACCCGATGGATCACCCGTCCTTCATCTTCTCGGCGCCCGACGTCGGCCAGTCCAACGGCTGCGAGTCGAACCCGAACTTCGTCCAGGCGGTCTGCGGCGTCCCGGCACTGGCGGTGCCGGGCTACTTCTTCTGCGGAATCGACGTGAAGCCCCAGTGCGCCGACACGGCGGCCGGGGCCTGGAAGTCGGCCCTGGTGGTCAAGGACGAGTTCGACCCCACGCTTCCGCTCCACAGCCCCTTCGAGACCCAGGTGAAGTTCGACACCTTCCTGCTGCTGGCCGACGGCTACCTGGTCTGGGCGCCCCAGGGCCGGACGGATCCGGCGGCGGTGGCCATCCGAGACGCCATCCAGGCCAGCGGCCGGAAGGCCCAGATCGTGCCGGACCTGACGATGGTGCCCGACCTGACGCCCTTTGACGGCGTGATCGGGGCGCTGGGGGTGTACGGGAACAACCACCCGGTCTCGGCCTCCGAGGCGGCCCGCCTGGCGGCCTACCTGGAAGGCGGCGGCCGGGTGTACCTGGAGGGCGGCGAGTACTTCTGGGCCCAGAAGACGGACCCGGTGCTGGTTCCCTACTTCCGCATCACGGCGACCTCCGACGGCGTCGCGAAGCAGGACGGTCCCCTGGCCGGGCGCAACTTCCTGGACGGCTATGACTTCACCCTCAGCCAGGCCGCGGGGCTGAACGCCTGGAACGACCGCCTGGTGCACACGCCCGAGGCCGGCGGTCGCGAGATCCTGCGCAACGCCGGGACCTCCACCTTCGCCTCGATGGTCTCCTACGAGGGGATCTCGGGCCAGGGGCACGTCTACCGGACCATCGGGTCCTCGGTGCTGTTCGCGGCCCTTGAGGAGCAGCCCGGCGGGGCCACGACGGTCCAGTTGATGGGAAAGCTGCTGGACTTCCTGGAAAACGGCTATCCGGGGTGCTCCCGGGTGGCCCAGTGCGAGGACGACGAGGTCTGCACCGACGACTCCTGCACCGCCGGCCAGTGCGTGAACGCGCCCCGGCCGGGCTGCATCGCGTGCCAGGACGACCAGTTCCGCCCGGACGGGACGTTGGCCTGCCCCCTGAACCAGGCCTGCCGGGGGGACCTGGGCTACTGCGTGGACATCCCCTACGAGGACCGCTTCGACTTCGGGACCGGCACCTGCGGCAAGTTCTTCGGGTCGGGGCCGACCTCGGCCTTCTGCACGATCAACGTGACCAAGCCGGCCTCCCTGGACGACCTCCACGTGAAGGTGAAGGTGAACCACCTGTACCGCGGGGACGTCCGGCTGCGCCTGCTGGGCCCGGGCGGCGACGAGGTGCTGCTGAAGCAGGAGAACCCGGCCGACGCGAAGCGGAACGTCTATTTCACCTACGACGCCGGCGTCCCGGCGGCGGGGGACCTGAACGCCTTCAACGGCAAGCACATGGAGGGGACCTGGACCCTCATCGCCGAGGACCTGGACCCGGCGATCTACAACGGCATGCTGGAGGGCTTCCACCTCTACGCGACCCACAGCCCCCTGGGCTGCCTGGACGACAGCGAGTGCCCCGTCGATCCGTGCGCCTCGGTCTCCTGCTTCGACGAGGACGGCAACGGCGCCAAGGAATGCGTCTATGCACAGATGGACTGCGACGACGGCAAGGACTGCACGATCGACTACTGCGACCCGAACACCCAGCAGTGCGTCCATGAGCCGATTTCCGGATCGGGATGCGCCTGCATCCGCCACGACGAGTGCCCCGCCGACGAGGCCTGCCTGAACGAGGCCGAGACGGCGACCTGCGATCCGGTGGGAGACCGGGACCCGGTGACCGGCGAGATCCTCTGCCAGTGCACGCCGGTGGTCGGCACGCCCTACCGGCTCACGGCCGGCCTCCCGGCGCCGATCCCGGACAACGATGCCAACGGCCTCCAGAAGACCCTGGTGCTGTCGGCCCCGGGCTACGTGAACTCCCTGAAGGTCCGGCTGCGGACGGACCACACGGCGGTCGGCGACCTCCGGGCGAGACTGTGCCATCTGGGCGTCTGCGTGACCCTCAGGAACCTCCGGGGGGGTGCCGTGGCCGGCTTCCACGACGTCTACGACTTCGACCCGGTGGACGGGCCGGGGACCCTGGCCGACTTCCGGCGGCTGGCCGTCGCGGGCACCTGGACCCTGACGGTGTCGGACCACATCGCCGGGGACACCGGGTCGCTGCTGGGCATGGTGATCTACATGCAGGCGGCGGACTGCTTCAAGGCGGCGGATTGCGATGACGGCAACCCCTGCACCACCGACACCTGCCAGAATCCGTCCACGGGGGGCACCTGCGAGCACACCACGGTGACCTGCGCGCCCACCACGGACTCCTGCCGGGCCAACGTCTGCAACCCGGCCAACGGCCAGTGCGAACTGGTGAACCAGCCGAACGGCACCGCCTGCGAGGACGGGCTGTTCTGCACCGAGGACGACACCTGCCAGGGCGGCGTCTGCACCGCGGGGCCGGCGAAGTCCTGCTCCTTCCTGGACGGCACCTGCGTGCTGGGAGTCTGCAACGAGACCCTCCGCCAGTGCGTGCGCCAGACGGCCCCGGACGGCACCGCCTGCAACGACGGCGAGGTCTGCACGGGCGGCGACCAGTGCCAGGCCGGGGTCTGCCGGCCCGGGACCCAGTTGCTGTGCTCCTGCCCCGGCGGCGGGGACAATGAGTGCCTGGACGACGGCAACAAGTGCAACGGGACACAGTGGCGGTGCAACGCCCAGAAGTTGTGCGAACTGGTGGACGGACCGGTCGTCTGCCCGGACTCGGGCGTCCAGTGCGTGAAGAAGGTCTGCGATCCCTTCGATGGGGTCTGCCGGACCCAGACGGACCTGAACTACATGCCCTGCGAGGACGGGGCGTACTGCACCGTCGCGGACTATTGCCTGACGGGCGTCTGCAAGCCCGGCGCCGCCCGGGACTGCACGGCTCTGGACGAGGAGTGCCGGTCCGGCGTCTGCAACGAGGCGACCGACGCCTGCGAGGCCCAGCCGAAGGCCGACGGCACCCTCTGTGAGAAGGACGGAGCCGGGTGCACGATCGACCATTGCACGGCCGGGACGTGCGGCTTCAAGGAGAACGTGAACTGCTCCGCGGTGGCCGACGACTGCAACGACGGCGTCTGCCAGAACGTGGGCTGGGGCGGCCATGTCTGCGTGAAGGGGCCTCTGCCCGACGGCACCGTCTGCACCGACGAGCCGAATCCCTGCACGGACGACAAGTGCCAGGCGGGATTCTGCGTGCATACCGTGCTGCAGAACTGCAACGGGCCCTGCGGCGGCGAGCATGCCTTCGACGCCGGCGACGACGACTGCGGCCTGGAGGACTCCTGCCAGAACGGCATCCAGGGCTACCCGAACGGGTCCTGCGTGCCGACCTGCATCGCCCCGAACTGCGTCCAGGCCGCCTCGGGGCCCGTCGATCTCCCCATCGACGAGCGCCTGGGCTGCACGGTGTCGGCGGTGAACCTTTCGACGGCCTACGGGTTCGTCGATTCCATCGAGGCGAAGGTCCGGCTGGACCACGGCTACCTGGCGGATCTGACCATCGACGTGATCGATCCCCAGGGGTACGCCCACCGGGTCTGGAACCATATCGGCGGGGCGAACCAGGGCTTCGCGAACACCTTCGACCTGTCCTTCCCGGTCCCCTATCCGGGGATCCCGACCTCGGGCGTGCCGATGTGCTCCCTGAAGGGCGAGGCCGCCTCGGGGACCTGGTACCTGCGGGTCTGCGACACCGGCCCGGGCAACGGAGGCGTGCTCCACGACTGGAAGCTCTACGTCCGGGGGAGCAACAGCGCGACGTTGAACCAGGGCCACCGGTGCGAGGATGCCATCGACCTGGGGACCCACCCGGTGGTGCCCACGGTGACGGTGGACGGGACCACCGAGTGCTCCCTGAACGCCATCTCGGACAGCGGGTGCGGCGGCCAGTTCGGGCCCGACCGGACCTACAAGTTCACGCTGACGGCGCCCCGCCGGGTGACCGTCCGGCTCTTCCAGCCGGACCGGGACCTGATCCTGGCGCTGAAGCAGGAGGTCGGCGGGACCTGCGGGCCCGGGGCCCTGGAGTGCCAGCAACTCTACGGGGCCGGCGGGCCGCCGGAGGTGATCGACCGGCAGCTCCAGCCCGGCGTGTACTACGTGTCGGTGGACACGGCCGGCGGCCCCTATGACTACGGGACCTTCCGGTTCGAGATCCGGATCAAGGATCTGCTGCCCGACGGCGCCGACTGCGTCGGGGACCTGGGTCCCCAGGACCTGGACTGCCTGTCGATGCACTGCCAGAACGGCTACTGCTGCTCGGCGGGCGACTGCTGCCCCGGCGGTGCCTGGCCCGTGCCGCCCGACGGGTCCAACCCCTACCTGATCCGGTCGGACCCCGACTGGATCTCGGCCAACGACGTCTGCCCGGCCCAGTACAAGGAGGATGCCTACTGCAATCCGAGCGTCGGCGGGGTCAACGAGTGCCAGGGGCAGCGGTACGACGCCAACTGCGTCAGCCACGTCTGCGTGAAGACGCGGGTGGACGACGACACGGCCTGCGACGAGTCGGTCCAGGCCGACCCCTGTGGCCTCTACATCTCCGAGTACTGCGGGGACACCGGGCCCTTCGTGCCGGGCGCCCAGGTGAAGCCGGCCTGCCCGACGTCCTGCGGGCAGGACGCGGACTGCGACCCGCAGGCGCACTGCGACCCGGCGGTGGCCACGGATCCGGACCAGACGGTGCCTCCCTTCACGATGACCTGCCAGGAGGACCGGGTCAACGGCGCGACCTGCAACGAGGACTCCGACTGCGTCAGCAACCACTGCCAGAACGGGTTCTGCTGCAACTCCGGGGACTGCTGCCCCACGGAGGACGTGCCCGGGGCGCTGACCTGCCCCTCGTCGTACTACACGACCCCCTGGTGCAGTGATGTGACCACCTGCGAGGGGTACCGGAAGGACCCGGTCTGCACGAACAACCAGTGCGGCCAGGTGCTGGTCCGGGACGACTGCGCGTGCAGCGGCAACCTGTCGGACAACTGCGGATTCTTCATCCCGGTGTACTGCGGACTGCCGCTGTCGGGCACCTGCCCGGCGACCCCCGTCGGGGGCGGCACCTTCGAGGCGGGCGATCCCCAGTGCCTGACCTCCTGCCTGACCAACGGCGTGGAGGACGATTCCAAGTGCGACGACGTCGCCCGGTGCGACCCCTGCGACCAGGACGCCGTGGACCGGGGCCTCTGCACGCCGGCCCAGAAGGGGGTCGATTCCGTCTGCATCGGCAACGCCCCGAACGGCTATCCCTGCGACGAGGCCAGCGACTGCGCGAACAAGCTCTACCTGGCCGGCGGCGGGCACTGCCAGAACGGGTTCTGCTGCGACTACGGCGACTGCTGCGCCCAGGCCTCGGACTGCCCGGCGGGCTACACGAATCCCCCGGCCTGCGACAACACCGCCACCTGCCAGGGGCACCGGGTGGACCCGGTCTGCTCCGGGTCCTTCGTCTGCGGCACCACCAACGTGGACGACGACCGGGCCTGCGTCTACGACCTGAACAACCCGGCCAACGAGTGCGGCTACTACAAGCCCATCTTCTGCAACGGCCAGGCGGACCAGACGCCGCCGACCTGCCCGACGACCTGCCTGGCCGGAGGGGTCGAGAACGACGACGCCTGTGACGCGAACGCCCACTGCGACCCGGACCGGAACCTGCCGAATCAGATCAACAGCATCTGTCAGGCGGACCTGTCCAACAACGAGTTCTGCGACGAGCCCAGCGACTGCGTCAGCAACTACTGCCAGATCCACTTCTGCTGCGACGCCGGCGGATGCTGCAACGGGTGCAGGGTGGACACGGCGGTGCTGAACTTCGCCTCGGCGGGCCATGACAGCAAGAACGGCGGGTACTTCCTGCCCGACGGGACCGCGGTGCTGGACTCGGTGGGCCAGCCCTCCCCGGTGGGACGCACCGGCGGCGTCAACCGCATCGTGGACACGGGCTTCCTGGCCGGGTCCACGGTCCCGGTGTACTGCCACGACAGCGTGCGGAACGTGGACGAGACCGACGTGGACTGCGGTGGCCCGACCTGCAAGAAGTGCGCGTCGGGCAAGGAATGCCGGGGCAATTCGGACTGCCTGAGCAACTCCTGCGTGGTCCAGGGGGTCACGAGCCGCTGCCAGTAGCCGGCCCGGTGCCCGGCGGGAGTCCTGCGGGGCTTCCGCCGGGTTCCGTTTCGGCGAAATAACGAGATCTTCCGGATCGTCCCAGCCCGGTCTTTCCGGAGTCGGAACGCCGATGCCTTCCCGGATCAGACGCATGGGATCCTGGCTGTGGATCCTTGCGGCCTGGGGGGTCCTCTACGGCGTCTCCCGGATTCCCGTGGGCACCGGACGCCTGGGTACGATCCGCCAGGAATGGATGATGCCCTGGCTGGTCTGGCCGGCCGTGGCGATGGGGCTGGTCGTCGCCGTCTCGACGGCCTGGAGGCTGGTCCTCTGGGCCCTCTACCGCCCCGGGAAACCGGTGGACGAGGAGTCGCTGCCGCCCCTGACGGTGGTGGTGCCGGCCTACCAGGAAGGGGCCACCGCGGGCGACTGCCTGAGGTCCATCCTGGCATCCCGGTATCCCCGGGACCGGCTGCGGGTGATCGCGGTGGATGACGGGTCCCGGGACGATACCTGGAGGCACCTGGAGGCGGTGGCCCGGGAGGACGACCGGGTGGAGGTGGCGGGCTTTCCGGAGAACCGGGGCAAGCGGGCGGCGCTCTACGAGGCCTTCCGGAGGGTCCGGACCCCGATCGCGGTCACGGTGGACTCGGATACCGTGCTGGATCCCAAGGCCCTGTGGCGGCTGGTGGGGCCCCTGGTCCGGGACGATCGGGTCGGGGCGGTCGCCGGGCGCATCGAGGCCTGGAATCGCCGGCAGAACTGGCTGACCCGGATGCTGGGGGTCCGGTACCGGTACGGGTTCGACTTCGTCCGGGCCTACCAGTCGATGATCGGGGGCGTGCTGGTGTGCCCGGGGGCCCTGTCCGCCTGGCGCATGGACGCCATCCGTCCCGGCCTGGAGGCCTGGCGGCACCAGCGGTTCCTGGGGCGGGAGTGCCGAAACGGCGACGACCATGCCCAGACCAACGGGGTCCTGGCCCGGGGCCTCCGGACGGTGTACCAGGGGGACGCGGTGGCCTTCACCCGGGTCCCGTCCACCTACGGGGGACTGGCCCGGATGTACCTCCGGTGGGCCCGGAGCAACCTCCGGGAAAGCCTGCGCTACCTGGCCTTCGCGCCCCGGATCGCCCGGGACCCCCGCCGCCTGGCGGCCGTGATCGACGCGGTGGCGCTGTTCGTGCAAATCCCCCTGCGCCTGTACCTGCTGCCCCTCTCCTGGCTGGTGACCCTGGCCCATCCGGAGGTGCTGGCCCCGGCGGTGCTGTCGGCGATGCTGGCCTCCCTGCTGCCGGCCCTGGTGACCTTCCGGTCCGAGCGGGGCCTGGAGGGAGCCTGGGCGATCCTCTACGGGGTGTTCTCGCTGCTGACGCTCCAGTGGATCTACCCGGCGGCCGCGGTGACGGTCCGGTCGAACCGCTGGCTGACCCGGTAGGGCCGGTGGAAGGGAAGGAAGGCCGGGTCAGGGGGCGTGGCGTATCCGCAGGGGGACGTAGTTGCAGAAGGGCTCCTCGTCCAGCACGTCCCCGGTCATCGCGTAGGCCCGGGCCCGGCAGCCCCCGCAGACCTTCCGGAACTCGCAGGCGCCGCAGCGGCCATGGTAGCCGTCGAAGTCCCGCATGGCCTTCATCAGGGGCGATTCCTCCCAGATCTGGCGGAAGGGGGTCTGGAGGACGTTGCCGGCGGACTGCTCCATGTAGGAGCAGGGATGGACCTCCCCGAAGGCGTCGATCATGCAGATGGTCTGGCCGGCCACGCAGCCTTTCCCGGCGCCGGTGCTGAAGGACAGGTCCCTCCGCTTGAAGCGGGAACCGTCCCGGGCGGCCCACTGGGGCACGAGGCGGTAGTAGTGGGGCGCGCAGGTGGGGCGCATCAGGATGTCCGTCTCCCGCTGCTCCTGCTGGTAGTGCCACTCGAGGATCAGGTCGTAGTGGGCCGGGTCGATCAACTCGTCGAAGAGTTCCCTGCCCCGGCCCGTGGGGACGATCAGGAACATGTACCAGGCCTTCGCCCCCAGGTCCTTGGCCAGCCGGAAGGTGTCCCCGATCCAGGCCTGGTTGCGCTTCGTGAAGGAGGAGTTGAACAGGAAGGGGATCCCGTGCTCCCGGAACCGGTGGGCCGCCTGAAGGGTCGCCTCGAAGGCCCCGGGCATCCGGCGGAAATCGTCGTGGATCGCGGCGTTGGGGCCGTCCAGGGACAGGGAGACCATCTGGATGCCCGTCTCGACCATCCGGCGGCAGGTCTCGTCGGTGACCAGGGACCCGTTGGTGGCCATGCACATCCGGAAGCCCAGGGAGGTGCCGTAGGCGGCCAGGTCGAAGACGTCTGGGCGCATCAGGGGTTCGCCCCCGGACAGGACCAGCACCGGCTTCACGAAGGAGGCAATGTCGTCCATCAGGGCGAGGGCCCGGGGGGTGTCGAAGGCCCCCTGGGGGGAGGTGGCGTCGGAGGAGCACCGGCAGTGAACGCACCGGAGGTTGCAGCGTCGGGTGGTCTCCCAGGCGATCCACTTCGGGACGAACTGGCTCGGGTCGGTCAGGGCCATCGGGTCCTCTCCCGGTGGGAACGTTGATGGATGCCCCGTTGCCGGGCCAAAGTCAAGGCGGGGTGCCCGGCGGCCTTTCGGGAGGCCCCCGGAGGGCCTCGACGAACCTTGGATCCGGGGAGACTCCCAGGCGGAGGGCCTGGTCCAGGGCCTCCAGGGCTTCCTTCCGGCGGCCCAGGGCATGGAGCGCCAGGGCCAGGTTGTAGGCCGTGCGCCCGTCGGAACGGGCCTCCAGGGCGGCCCGGTAGTGTTCGACCGCCTCGGCGGTGCGGCCCATCTCGTCCAGCGTCACCGCGAGGTCGTTCTGGGCCGCGGCGTCCCCGGGGGCCAGGCGCACGGCGGCCCTGAGGGAACGCACGGCCCGTTCCCGGTCCCCGGCCCGTCGGAGGGCCAGGCCGAGGTTGTAGTGGGCCGAGGCGAGATCGGGGTTCATCCGGAGGGCCCGGACACTCCAGGCGATGGCACGGTCGAGGTCGCCCCGGGCCAGCCAGGCGGCTCCCAGGTTCGCCGGGGCCTCGGCGGTGATCGGGGGCAGGGGATAGGGGATCGCCGAGACGGAACCCAGGGCGCCAAGCAGCAGGGCCGCGCCGGCCAGGGAACGCCACCGGCGGCCTCTCGCATCCTCCCACAGATCCAGGAGGCCCTGGCCGGCGAAGGGAGCCAGGAGCGGGGTCGCCGGAAAGCGGTAGCGGAAGGAGACCGAGAAGACCACCAGGGCGAGCAGGATCGACGCGGCCGCCAGCAGGCCCAGGCGGGCATCGTCCCGGAGGGACCGGAGGCGGCGCCACGCCGCGAAGAGGGCCAACCCCAGGACCAGGGGGAAGGGCACGAACAGAAGGCGCAGCAACGGCACCAGTTCGGCCTCCTGGTAGAGGTTGTACACGTCTCGGGCCTCCCGGCCGTGGAGGGTCCAGAGGACCTTCCGGCCCCAGAGGGAGGCGAACTGGAGGGGCTGGTCCCGGGCGAACCGGAGTCCCTGGCGGAACCACCAGGCGGAGGACTCCGAGGGGCGGACCTCGCGCCCCAGGGCCTCCGAGGCGACCCGGATCTCCTGCTGCTGCTGTTCCTCGATCCGGGGCGTGAAGCCCGGGAGGATCGTGCTGACGCCATCGGCATCGGGGTGGTTTCCCTGGGCGAAGACGATGCCTCCGTTGGAGGAGATCAGCACCCGGTCCCGCCCGATCCATGCATTGCGGATCGCCACCGGAGCCAGGGTCAGCAAAAAGGCGACCCCGGCCAGGATCAGGGACCGGGCAGGGGCCAGGGGGCGTCCCCGGAGGGCCCGGCCGAGGGCCCAGGCCCCCCCGATCCCGGCCAGGGCCAGGAAGTTCGGCCGCGCCAGGCAGGCCAGGCCCAGGGCAATCCCCGCCGCGGCGAACCGGAGGGGCCGATCGGGCCGTTCCAGGGCCCGGCCCGCCAGCAGCATCGCGGCGAGCACCAGGGAGACCGAGAGGGTTTCGGTCAGGATCTTCGTCTCCAGGAAGATCATCGGGGCATGGAGCGACAGCAGGAGCGCTCCGACCCACGCAGCCGGGACGCCGAACCAGCGCCGCCCGAGGCGATAGACCATCGCCACGTTGGCGATCCCCAGCAGGCTCTGGACCAGCGGAACCCATTCCGGCCGGGGTCCCGCCAGGCGGTAGAACCATCCCAGGAGCCAGGGATACAGGGGAGCCATGTAGAAGGGGGCCGGGCCGTATCCCTCCCCCGAGGCGACCCGCATCGCCCAGGCGTGGTAGTAGGCCGAATCGGAGATGGGGAAGGAGAGGAAGGGGACCTCCTGCCGGTAGGCCAGCAGGTAGGCGGCCCGCAACGCGGCGGCCAGCAGCAGCAGGATCCCGAAGGAGGCACGTTCCGGGAGACGGGGGCCGGATCGGGGGAGTTCCACCGGGGATTCCTGCCGTTCCACGTCGGGAGTGTAAGGGGAGGCCTTCCCGGGCGTCAAACCGGGGACCGGGGTGAGGGCCGAGGCCAGGGGGCGCGTTGACCGCTGCCGGGGCCTTGGGGTAGAAGAGAACACCCAAGGCGGGGAGGAACGGGATGGCCGACGGGAGCAGGATCGCCGAGGAGATCCTTCAGATCGCCATCGAGATGGAACGCCAGGAAAGGCAGTTCTACCTGGACTGGGCGGCCCGGATCACCCACCCGGGCGCGGCTCGGCTGCTGGCCGAACTGGCCCGGGACGAGGAGGACCACGAGGCGTTGTTCCGGCGGATCCGGGAGCGCAAGGACTTCGGGGAACTGGCCCGGGGGGAGGTGCCCCCGGACCTCCACCTGGAGGAGTACCTGGTGACGGCTCTGCCGGGTCCCGAGAGCACCCCCCAGGACGTCCTGATCCATGCCATCCGCACCGAGCAGAACGCCATCGACCTCTACTCGGCCTGGGCTTCCCTCCATGCGGGGACGGACCTGGAGCCCCTGCTGGACGGGCTCGTGGAGGAGGAACGCCGCCACAAGGCGCGCCTGGAGGCGCTCTACCAGGACCAGTTCCTGGAGGACTGGTAGGGGGAGGGGCCTATTCTGCCGGCGGCCCTCCGGGCATCCGCGGCGGCCGCTCCGCGCGAATCGTCAGGTCAGGACTGGGGCTCCTCGGCGGGGGGGGAGGCCGGGGCCTTCCGGGGCCGGCCGCGCTTGCGCCTGGGGGCCTCGCTGTCCTTCCGGGTCCGGCGGGACCTTCCCTTGCCGTCCGGTGGCGTCGCCTGGGCGGGAGCGCCCTGCTCCTCGGCGATCTCCTCCTTCAGATCGGCGATGGCCTCCCGGACCCCCTGGGCCTCGTTCTGCAGTTCCGAGAGGTACCACTCCAGGGCCTCGAGCATCTCGGCCTTGCTGACGAACTGGCGCCGGAAGCCGAAGTCCGGTTCCCGGCGACGGCAGGAGCAGTCGGGCCCGCAGTCGCAGTCCGGGCCGCAATGGCATTCCGGGCCGCAGTCGCAGTCCGGACCGCAGTCGCAGTCGGGCCCGCAGCAGCGGCCGTGGTCCCGCCGGTCAT
The DNA here is from genome assembly GCA_017994695.1 of Myxococcota bacterium. Lineage (GTDB taxonomy): Bacteria > Myxococcota_A > UBA9042 > DTJE01 > DTJE01 > JAGOKF01. Next base: position 14,308 of record JAGOKF010000091.1, read on the forward strand.
GATGGTCCCGGTGATCCCGGTGGCCGTGGGGTCCGAAATCGTGGCGATGGTCGTGGTGCG
>JAGOKF010000016.1 GCA_017994695.1 Myxococcota bacterium
CCAGGGCGGCATCACCAACGCCGTGTACCTGTATCCCCGGGTGAAATGGTCCCCCCTGAAGGGCCTGAACCTCCACCTGGCGTTCCTCTGGGCCCGGGCCCCGACGGCCGTGGTGGACCCCTACAGCGCGAACGTCCAGAACGGGGGCTACCCCCGGTCCTACCGGAACGGCGCGCCCTCGAAGGACCTGGGATGGGAGGTGGACGGCGGGGTGACCTACGACAGCCCGAAGTTCTTCGGCCCGTTCTACGTGCGCCTGGGCCTGATGGGCGGCTGGTGCCGGCCCGGGTCGGCCTTCGACGATGCCCAGGGGAATTCCCTGCCGGGGATCTACGCGGTCCGGCTGATGGCGGACCTGCGGTTCTGACCGACCGAATGCCTTGTCCGGAGGGGACGGGGTTGGTGGTATAACAGGCGACAGGCCCGTTTCTGGGAGGTGTCCGATGAGCGATGAAGGCAGGAAGGAAGGCCAGGAAGACGCGGCCGCCGGAAAACTGTCCGCCGAGGAACTGAAGGCGCGGCTGGGCCTGAAGCCCCGGCCCCGGGAGGAGCCGGCGGCCCCCGCGAAGCCGAAGCCCGAGGACTTCGGCCTGCCGGCGACCCAGCAGCCGGTGGCGGCTCCCCGGCCGGCCGCTCCGGAAACCTCGACAATCACCGCCGCCGAGGAGATCCCGCCGGAGGTGGCCCCGGCGGTCCGGAAGAAGTGGATCTGGGCCGGGGTGGCGGCCGCGGCGGTCACGCTGCTCCTGGGACTGATGCTCGGCGGCGTGATGAAGGGCCGGGCCGTCGAGAACCTGAAGACCAAGGAGGCCCGGCACCTGCTGGAGTACTTCCAGGAGACCCGGATCCAGACCACCGGCCAGGTGACGGCGGTGCTCCAGGTCGTCGAGGAGATGCGGGGCGAGGTCTCCCGGCTGGCCGAGGTGATGGCCAAGGCCGCCGAGTCCGAGGACCCCAGGGTCCGGCTGGACGCGGAAAAGGAACTGGACGGGTTCCTGAAGCGGGTCCAGGCCTACCGGGACGTCAAGCCCCTCTTCGACCTCCGCCAGGCCTACCCGGGGGTGGTCTTCAACGGGGAACTGGCGTCGGAGGTGGTGGCCTTCATCCAGGCCGTGCAGCGTCTGTATGACGAGGCGGTGGCCCTGGCCCTGGAAGCCGACACCCTGGAGACGCTGACCCTGCCCGAGGAGAAGGGCGTGACGACCCGGCGGACGATCTTCGTGGCTCCCCCGGACGCCGAGGGGATCCGCAAGGCCGAGTGGATCCAGGCCGTGGACAAGGAGAACGTCCAGAACGGGCCCAACGGCCCCTCGGTCGCGGTGCTGCCCGTCGGGAAGGACAGCGCCTTCATGGCCCCGGTGGCCTCCCTGGCCGAGATCGACATCTCCCCGGTCGGCCGGGAGAAGGCGGCCCTCTACAAGGGGACGATCTACGCCCGCATCCGGGCCCGGGTCGCCCAGGTCAAGATGGCCGCGGACCTGGTCCGGTTCGATCCCCTGAAGGAGAAGTTGCAGCGCTTCGCCAACCGGAGCGGCTACTTCACGATCTTCTGATCCGCCCGACCCGCCGGGCATCCCCCGGCGCCGCGACCGGCCCTGCCTCGCAGCAAATCAACCCGAAGGGTCGTTCCGGTCGCTGACGACCCCCTGGAGGCGGGCGGCCCGGGCCACGTAGCGATCGACCTCCTGGATCACCCACTCCTCGGCGTTTTCGAAGGTCAGGGCGGCCCCCACCTGTTCCGGGGAGACCTCGGCAGACGGCCTCTGGACCCGGACGACGGTGCCCTCCAGGACCAGGTAACTGGAGGAAGAGGGGAGCAGGAAGCGGATGCTCACCCGGTCCCCGATCTCCCAGGGGCTCAGGGTCTGCAGGAACATGCCCCGCACCGAGATGTCCCGGGCCATCGCCAGCCCGGTCCTGCCCCGGACCTCCTCCAGCACTTCCACGGACCCCGTGAAGCGCCTGCGCTTCGCCCTCCTGCGATCCTCCTGGCTCATCGTCCCTCCCCCGGCGTGGTGTCCGGCCTGAGTATATGCCCGATCTGGTCCAGGGAGGGGGTCGAGGCGTGGCACAGGAACCCCTCCTGTCGGCAGAGGTCCGCCAGGTCCCGGCGACCGGCGACGGTCCGGGGATACTCCAGCACCAGGATCGCCAGGCCCGCCTGCCGAGCCTCCCGGAGCGGGGACAGGACCTGGTCCAGCGCCTTGCCCCGGACCATGCGCCCTCCCCGGAACAGCCGGTTCTCGGACATCGCCCCCGTCAGCGCCCCCCGGACCCCGGGAAGGTCCCAGATCGGGAAGGGGTTGTTGGCCACCACGACCAGGTCCCGCCGCAGGGACCGGCCGTGTCGGACCAGCCGCCGCACCAGGTCCGCCATCTCGGCACAGGCCCCGGGACGCCCCTCCTGCTCCCAGACCTCGCAGGAGTCCACGGTGTCCAGGAACAGCCCGTCGAAGCCCCGGTCCACCACCCGGTCCACCCAGGACGAGGGGCTTCCGAAGATCACCAGGTGCCAGGCCGGGGTCCAGTGCCGGACCCGGTAGTTGCCAGGCCACCGGGGATTCTCGGGGCCGGCGAAGGCGGGGGGCGGTCCCTTCCGGGACCAGTAGAAGCGGTAGTCCTCGGCCTCCCCGATGCTCAGGTAGGCCAGCACGATCCGGGACGTGCCGTCGGGCCGGGTCCGCAGGCGCGCCACTTCCTCCCGGGTCCATTCCCCGGCCCCGGACCCGTCGCGGCTCGAATCGACGACCAGCACGTCGGGGTCCGCCAGGTCGACGCGCCGGAAATCCAGGTGCTGGTACTGCACCGCCAGCGTCCGGGCCCGGTTCATCCGCACCCGGGCCAGGAGGTCGCCGGGCAGCAGGAGGCCCGGATCCGGGGGTCCGAGGATCCACAGAAGGGACGGCAGCAACGTCAGGGCCCAGGACATGGGGGGAGGATCGCATTCCCCGGCCGCCGAGGCAAACGGGCCCGATCGGGGATCGGGGGATGCGGTGTAGAATGCCCCGGCCAGAGGCGGGGACAGGACGGATGAAACGGATTGCTCTGTGGGTGGTCCTGGCGCTGTCGGCATCCCCGGTCCTGGCCGGGGAGGACCTCTCCTTCGACGGCCTGCTGGACCTCCAGGCCATCGGCGCCCGGGAGTTCCTGGACCGCCATCCCTCCTGGGACGGCCGGGGGGTCGCCATCGCGGTGCTGGACACCGGAGTGGACGGGACGGTCGAGGGGCTCCAGCGGACCAGCACCGGCGCCGTGAAGGTCGTCGAGGCCCGGGACTTCACCGACGAGTGCGTGGTGGAACTGGAACCGGCCCGCCGGACCGAGACCCCCGAGGAGGGAGTCCTCTGGCGGGCCCGGGGATCGGCGGTCAAAAGCATCGACCAGGTGCCGGGACTGTCCCCGGACCGGCCCGTCCACCTGGGTTTCCTGGAGGAATCGACCTTCCGGAACACCCCGGTGCCCGACCTCGACGGCGACCGGCGCACCGACGGCCGGATCGCCATCGCGGTCTTCCAGGGCCGCGACGGGACGTGGCAGGCGGTCGTGGACCCCGACGGAGACCAGGACTTCCGGAACGGCGAGGTCCGCCGGACCTTCGCCGACGACCCCCGCTTCGTGCTGCTGGGCGGGGCCGGCGATCCCTCCCGGTCCGCCCCGAAGGTCCCCCTGGCGGTGAACCTGGAGGATGCCCCGAACCGGGTGCACCTCCACGTGGTCACCGGCAGCCACGGGACCCACGTGGCGGCCATCGCCGCGGGGCACCGGCTGAAGGGGCGCCAGGGCTTCGACGGCGTGGCCCCCGGCGCGGTGGTGCTGTCCCTGAAGATCGGCCACAGCGGGCTGGCCGGGGGGGCGACGGTCACCGGGAGCATGAAGAAGGCCCTGGAGTTCGCCGCCCGGTGGGGCCGGGACCACCGGACGCCCGTGGTGGCAAACCTGTCCTACGGGGTGGGGTCCGGGATCGAGGCGGACTCGGACATCGACCGCTTCCTGGAGGACTTCCTGGTCCAGAACCCCCAGGTCGTGGTGATCTGCTCGGCGGGGAACAACGGCCCCGGCCTGTCCACGGTGGGAACCCCGGGGGCCTCCCGGGCCGCCCTGGGCGTCGCGGCCGTGCTGACGCCGGCCCTGGCCCGGGAACTGGTGGGCAATGCCCCGCCGCGTCCCCAGGTCTTCTTCTTCAGCAGCCGGGGAGGCGAGGCGGGAAAGCCGGACCTGGCGGCCCCAGGGATCGCCCTGTCCGAGGTGCCCCGCTGGGAGCGCAAGGACCTGATGCGGGGCACCAGCATGGCCGCGCCGGCCGCCAGCGGCGTCGCGGCACTGGTGCTGTCGGGGCTGGTTCAGCAGTCCCCGGATGCGCCGTGGCATGCGGGCCAGGTGATGGAGGCCCTCCGCCAGGGCAGCCGGCCGATCCCCGGATACACCCCCCTGGACCAGGGTTCGGGCATGGTGGACGTCTCCCGGTCCTGGGAGGCCCTGACGGGACTGGTCGCCCGGCCCGGCGGACGCTGGATGGGATTTCTGGGGGCCCGGATCCCGGTCCCGACCCTCCAGGGACGATCGGGGTCCGGGGCCTTCTGGCGGGCGGGGGGCCATGTCCCGGGTCCCGGGGACCCGGCGGAGATCTCCCTCCAGGTCCGCTACCTGGCGGACGCCCCGGCGACGATCCGCCAGACCGGTTCCCGCCGGGTGACGCTCCGGGGCGATCCCTCGTGGGTGCGCCTGTCCCGATCGGCCCTGGCGTTCCGGGGCGAGGACCCGGTCAAGGTCTCCTGGTGGGTGGCCCCGGGGGCTCTCCGGACGCCGGGACTGCACACGGGGACCATCGTCGCCCGGGACGACGCATCGGGACTGGAAGCGCGGATTCCCGTGGGCATCGTGATCCCGGAAGCCCTGGACACCCGGGGGCTTCCGACCCTGACCCGGAAGGGGCTGGTGCTGTCCCCCGGAGAGGTGCGACGCTTCTTCCTGCTGCCGCCGCCGGGGGCCGCGACGATGACCGTCCGGGTCACCGCGGCCCAGGGCCGCCCGGCCGAGGCCCGGGTGATGCTCTACGACGGATCGGGCGATCGCGTCCCGCTGCCGGGAACCGTCAGCGCCACCGAGGGGTCCGAGATCGCCTGGGTCCTCTCCCAGGAGGACCTCCGGGGCCAGGGGACCCAGGAACTCTGCCTGGTGGACGGCCTGCACCCCGGCGGGGACTCCACCGTGGACCTGGAGGTCCGCTTCGGTGGCCTCGCCGCGGTGCAACCCCCGAAACTGGCCCTCCAGGCCGGGAAGGGCCTGACCGGGGAGGTGATCCTGGAAAACCGCTTCGGGATCCCCTTCGACGGCACGGTCCAGGGGGAGGTGCTGGGCTACGAGCGGCGATCGTCCCGCCGGATCGACCGGGACCGTCTCCGGATTCCCCTGGCGGTGGGGTCGGACCTGGAGGGGGTCGAGGTGGAACTCTCCCTGAGCCAGGAGGACTTCGGGCGGTTCACCGACATCGCGGTGAACGTCCTGGACGCCCAGGGCAAGGCGGTGATCCAGACGGGCTTCTCGACCCCGGTGCTGAAGTTCCTGGTCCGCCCGCCGGCAGGATCCCCTGACCTCACGATGGAGATCACCGCGGGGCGGGCCCTGGCCGGCGAAGCGCCGGTGGAGATGGCCGTCGTGGAACGCTACCTCTGGCAGAAGAGGGTGCCCCTGGAGGGCTCGGTGGAGGGCGCTTCGCGGATCCGCCTGTGGCCCTCGGTGCGCACCCGCGTTCGACTGCAGGGATCCGCCGCACCCCCGGCCCCTCCCCCGGGATTCGCCTGGGCCGCCCGGATCGAGTGCCGCCAGAAGGGGGACCCGGCCCCCTGGCTGTCCCTCCCCTTCCCGTGGAACCCCTGAGGAGTCCCGATGGCGACCCCGATGCCCCTGGTGCTGGCCACCTTCAACCCCGGCAAGGTCCGGGAGTACCAGGCCCTCTTCGGGCACCTGCCGGTCCGCCTGGACGGGCTCTTGGATCACGGCATCCGGGAACTGCCCCCCGAGACGGGGACCACCTTCGCCGAAAACGCCCGGATCAAGGCCAGGGCCGCCTTCGACGCCACGAGCCTCCCGGCCCTGGGGGACGACTCGGGGCTGGAAGTCCGGGCCCTCGGCGGGGCCCCGGGAATCCACTCGGCCCGCTACGCCGGGCCGGACCAGGATGCCCGGGCCAACCTGGAACTGCTGCTGCGCCACATGGAGGGCATCGAGGACCGCCGGGCCCGCTTCGTCTGCGCCCTGGCCGGGGTGATCCCGGAGGGATGGCTTCCGGCCGACCTGGCCCGGGAACCGGCGATACCGGGACTGGAGATCCGGGAGGACCGGGATCGGAAGGCCTGGGAGATCACGGCACTGGGCACCGTCGAGGGGACCATTCTCCGGGAACCCCGGGGCCGGGGAGGCTTCGGCTACGACCCGGTCTTCTACCGGGAGGACCTGGGCCTGTCCTTCGGGGAGGCCCCGGAAGAGGTCAAGAATCGCCTCTCCCATCGCGGACGGGCGGCATCGCTGCTGGCCCCGATCCTGGCGCGGATGACCCCGCCCGGGGAGCGTTGACCGATGGCCCCGGGGACCGACATCGACGCCGCCGCCCTTCCGGGCTGGGTCCGCCTGGACCGGCAGGGGGAACTCGAGGATCGGATCCGCCGCCTGATGGAACTCGCGTCGCCCTGCCGCCTCTGCCCGAGGGACTGCCGGGTGCCCCGCCTCGAGGGCGCCCTGGGCCATTGTCGGACGGGACCCGGCGCCCCCGTGGCCAGTGCCACGGCCCATTTCGGCGAGGAGCCCGAAATCTCGGGAACCCGGGGATCGGGCACGGTGTTCTTCGCGGGATGCTCGCTGCGGTGCCTCTACTGCCAGAACCACCAGATCAGCCAGGACAAGGAGGAATCCCGGGCCGAGGCCCCCTCCCCGGAGGCCCTGGCCCGGATCTACCGGTCGCTCCAGGACCGGGGCGTCCACAACCTGAACTGGGTGACGCCCTCCCACGTGGTCCCCTGGGCCCTCCAGGGGCTCCGGGAGGCGGCCTCCCTGGGTGTCGATCTGCCGCTCGTCTACAACACCTCGGGCTACGACGCCCTGGCCACCCTGAAGGCCCTGGAGGGGGTGGTGGACATCTACCTGGCGGACCTGCGCTACGGGGACGACGAGGCGGCGATGCGGTGCAGCGGCGCGCCGGACTATGTCCCGGCAGCCCGGGCCGCGATCCGGGAGATGGCCCGGCAGGTGGGCACGGAGAATTCCCTGGGGCCCGACGGCCTGTTGCGGCGGGGACTGGTGATCCGACTGCTGGTGCTGCCGAACGACCTGGCCTCGATCCGGGAAACCCTGGCCTTCCTGAAGGCCGAACTGGGCACCGGGGTCCGGATCGCGTTGATGTCCCAGTACTATCCGGCACACCGGGCCGCGGAAGAGCCGCTTCTGTCGCGGCCGGTCTCGGCGGGGGAGTACTGGCGGGCCGTGGACTGGGCCGACCGGATGGGTTTCGACAACCTGCTGATCCAGGAATTCGAGGCCCGGCAGTTCTACCGGCCGGACTTCCGGATGCAGGATGAACCCTTCGAGGACGCCCGCCACTTCGCCGGGCCTCCTTCCCGGGAGGACGCAGGACGATGACCGCACCCCTGTTCGTCGACCTCCATTCCCACTGGCTGCTGAACGGCCATTACCTGCGGCGGCGCCTCGATCGCCCCCGGCCGGACCCCCTGGCCCTGGGTCCCCTGGGGAACCGGATCGGCCTGGAACCGGCCCTTCAGGGACACGTCCACGGGGTCGCCTTCACGGCCTACAGTCCGATCCTTTCGGGCACGCTGGCCAGGAAGGATCTGCAGGCCCAGTTCCGCACGTTCCGCCGGGCCGCCGCCTTGTCCCAGGGGCGTCTGCGGCCGGTGCGGACCGGGGAGGAGATCCGCCGGGCCCACCGGGAGGGCGTCGTCGGGGGCTTCCTGGCCGTGGAGGGCGGCGCCTGCCTCGCCGGGGGTCTCCCGGCGCTCCGGGAACTGGCCGCGGAAGGGGTCCGGATGGTCACGCTGGTCCACTTCGTGCCGAACGCCCTGGGGGACCCGGGGGAGTTCCCGGTCCATCCCCGCCGGGGCCTGTCGGCGCTGGGCAGGCGCCTGGTCCCGGAAATGGGCCGCCTCGGGGTCCTGCCCGACGTGGCACACCTCTGCGACGAGGGAGTCCGGCAGGTGATCGACCTGGCCCAGGGACCGGTGGTGTGCTCCCACACCGGGATGCGGGCCCTCTGCGACCGCCCCCGGAACCTCCCAGACGACCTGGCCCGGGGCATCGCCCGGACCGGGGGCCTGGTGGGCATCCTCTGGTTCCCTCCCTACCTGGCCCGGGATCCCAGCGGGGTCGGCATCGACCGGGTGGTGGACCACATGCGCCACGCGGCCTCCGTGGCGGGCCCGGAACACGTCGCGGTGGGAACGGACCTGGACGGGTGGACCTGGCCCCCCAAGGGGCTCGAGGGGCACCACCGGTTCCCGGCGCTGGCCGAGGCCCTGTCCCGGGCAGGATTCTCCGAGGCCGAGGTCCTCGGGATGCTCGGCGGCAACGCCCTTCGCGTGATCGGGGAGGCGGACTAGAATGCCCACGACGGAGGAGACCCCGATGACCCTGGCACTTCCCGAGGCGCCGTCCCCGGAGGTCTTCCTGGTGGACGACGAGGAGGTGAACCTGACGCTGTTCCAGCGCGCGCTGGCGGCCCAGTCCTACCGGCTGCGCTTCTTCCGGGACGGGGCCGAGGTGGTGCGGGCCATCGAGGCCGGCGACCTCCCGGACGTGGTGGTCAGCGACGTGATGATGCCGGGCCTCGACGGCTTTACCCTCTGCGAGCGCATCAAGGGCGATCCCCGGACCCGGCGGATCCCCATCGTGCTGGTGACCGGCCTGGAGGGGGCGAAGGACAAGTTCCGGGGCCTGGAGGCCGGAGCGGACGACTTCCTGACGAAGCCCTTCCATCCCCTGGAACTCCAGGCGCGGGTGCGCAACCTCGTGCGGCTGAAGAACCTCACGGACCAGTTGGAGACCCGCAACCGCCTGCTGGCCGACAGCAACCTGCTGCTGGAGGAGAGGGTCCGGGACCGCACCCGGGAACTGGAGGCCCTCACCATCGGGATCGTGGCGGCCCTGGAAAAGGCCAACGCGATGAAGGACGGGGACACGGGGCTGCACATCCAGCGCGTCAGCGCCTATTCCTTCGTCCTGGCCCGGCACATGGGCCTGCCGGGGGACGTCGCGTCGGCCATCCGCCGCTACGCCCCGCTCCACGACGTCGGCAAGGTGGGCATCCCCGACGAGATCCTGAAGAAGGAGGGAAAACTGACGGCGGAGGAATACCGGGTGATGCAGCAGCACACCCTGTTCGGGTGGGAGTTGCTGGGACTGGCGCGGGCGGAGCCGATGGCCCGGAACCTGGCCCGCTTTCACCACGAGCGGTGGGACGGCACCGGCTACCCGGACCGCCTGTCGGGGGAATCGATCCCGATGGAGGCCCGGATCGTGGCCCTGGCCGACGTGTACGATGCCCTGACCACCCGACGGTGCTACAAGGAGGCCTACTCCACCGACCAGGCCGAGGCGATCATCCGCCAGGAGTCCGGGTGCCACTTCGACCCGTCGGTCGCGGCCGCCTTCTTCGGCGCGATCCAGGAGGTCCACGACATCCGCCGGACCTACGCGGACCCGGAGTGAGGAGGCCCCGATGCCCCCCCAACGCCCCCGTCCCCCGGTGCTTCCGCCGTGCCTGGCAGTGGTGGTCGGCAAGGGAGGCGTGGGCCGGTCCAGCATCTCGGCGGCGATGGGCCTGGTGGCGGCCCGCCGGGGACGGCGGACCCTGATCGTCGAGGTGACGGATCGCCCGGTGATGCCCTCGTGGTTCGGGGTGCCGGACCGGGGCTACGATCCGGCCCGCCTGGATCCGCGCCTGCCCCTCTTCAGCCACCGGGTGTCGTGGCAGGACGCCCTGCGGGAATACGGCCTGATCAAGCTGCGGGTCCAGACCCTCTACCGCCTGGTGTTCCAGAACCCCTTCGTGCAGCGCCTGCTGCCGGCGATCCCGGGAATCGCCGAAATCGTGGTGATGGGGAAGATCGAGTGGTCGGCGACGCGGGGCCTGAAGGAAACCGGCCCCCTGGACACGGTGGTCCTCGACGCCCCGGCCACGGGCCACGGCGTGTCCCTGCTGACCTCCCCGGAGGTGGTCGCCGAATCCGTCCCCGCCGGGCCCCTGGCAGAAGATGCCCGGCGCCTGCGGGACTTTCTGAAGGACCCCCGGCGGACCCAGTTCCACCTGGTCACCCTGCCGGAGGAGATGCCGGTCCAGGAGGCCGAGGACCTCTGGCAGATGCTGGGCCGGCAGGCGGGAATGCCCTTCGCATCGCTGCTGGTGAACCAGCACCGGGAGGGGGACCTGCCGCCGGACGGGGAGTCGGCTCTCACCCTCCTGGGCCGGTCCCGGGACCTGGCCCCGGAGGTCTGTGCCAGCGTCGCCGCGGCCCTGCGCACGTCCGTCCGGGCTCGGCAGGAGCGGGAGTACCTGGGGCGCCTGGAAACCCGGGTCCCGCTGCCGCGATGGCATCTCCCCGAGGTGCCCGGTGCCCGGACCCACCGGGAGCGGGTGGAGGTCCTGGCGGAACACCTGGACGCCTTCCTGTGGCGGGAGGAACGATGACCCGGACCTGCGACCAGGACCTCGGGGTCGAGGGAGTCCGGGTGGAGACCGTCGCCGGATCGCCCCCCGACCTCCGGGCGGTCCGGGGACGCCTGGCCAACGGCCTGACGCTGCTGGCGATGGAGGATCACTCGGCGCCGGTGGTGGCCGTGCAGGTCTGGATGAGGGTCGGTTCCGCCCGGGAGGACCCGGGCCGGACGGGCCTGGCGCACCTGCTGGAACACCTGATGTTCAAGGGCACCCCGAAGCACCCCAAGGGGGTGTTCGACCGGCTGCTGGAGCGGGCCGGGGCCCAGTCCAACGCCGTGACCTCCTTCGACTGCACCACCTACTACGAAACCCTCCCGGCGAACCATCTGGACCTGGCGCTGCACCTGGAGGCGGACCGCCTGATGAACCTGGCCCTGGACTCCCTGTCCTTCGAGCGGGAGCGGGAGGTGGTCCGGAGCGAGCGGTCCTTCCGGGTCGAGGACGACCCCGACGGGCACCTGGAGGAAGTCCTGTACGGGCTCCTGTTCCCGGGACACCCCTACGGGCGTCCCGTGCTGGGGGTGCCGGAGGACCTGGACCGCCTGACGGTCGGGGACTGCATCGAGTTCCACCGCCGATGGTACGGACCCTCCCAGGCCGTGCTGGTCATCGCGGGAGACCTGGAATGGCCCCGGATCGCCCGGGCGGTGACCCGGCATTTCGGCCCGATTCCGGGCCCCTCGGAGGCGGCCCCTCCCCCGGGAACGGAAGGGCTCCCCCCCGCGCCCCCCGGCCGCCGGGAGGTCGTCCGCCTGCCCCTCCAGGCGGAACGCCTCCGAATCGGCTGGCGCACGGTGCCCGTTGGCCGGGACGACGTGTTCCCCCTGGAGTTCCTCCACGTCGTGCTCTTCTCCAACGAGGCCTCCCGGGTTCATCACCGCCTGGTCGAGAAGGAGGGACTGGCCTCCCAGGTCGAAGGGGCCTCGGACCCGATGGCCCTGGACGGGGCGTTCTGGGTGGACGTGGCCCTGAACCGCGGGGCCCGGGCCCGGGAGGCGTGGCGCGTGATCCGCGAGGAGATCGTCCGGCTCGCCCGGGAGGGGCCCCGGCCGTCGGAGATGCGCCGGGCCCGGAACCACCTGGAAACGGCCTTCCGGCGATCCATGGCCTCGGCCGAGAGCCGGGCCACCCAGATGGGGGCCTTCGAGGTCACGGCGGGGGATTTCCGGCGGGCCTTCCGGTTCGTGGAGTTCCTGGCCCGGGTCACCCCCGAGGACGTCCGGCAGGCGGCGGCGCGGTGGCTCGATCCCGACCGGGCCGTGATGGTGGTGGGGCGGCCGGGGTGACCGGGGCCGCCCGGGGCAGGAGGCGTCGTGTTCCCGATCCGAACCATGGGGCCGGTCCGGTGGGTCCACGTGCCCGAACCGGGGTTGGGCCTGGTGCACCTGGCCGTTCTGGTCGAGGGGGGCGCGGGCATGGACCCCCCGGGGCTCGAGGGGCTCGCGGACCTCTCGGGAGCCATGCTGATCCGGGGCACCCGCCGGCGCACGCACCGCGGGATCATCTCCCGGATCGCAGACCTGGGGGCCAGCCTGGAGACCCGGACCACCCATGACGGCATCCTGCTGATCGGCGAGGCGATGCCCAGGCACCTGGACCCCTTCCTGGAAATCGTGACGGACTGCCTCGCGGACTCCCGGGTCCCCGACGCCGCCTTCCGCCGGGAGAAGGCCCTGTCCCTGGAGGACCTGGTGGCCCGGCGGGAGGACGACGGGGACCTGGCGTGGCATTTCTTCCATCGCCTGGCCTGGCGGGGCCATCCCCTGGAACGGCCGACCTCCGGCTGGATCGACTCCGTGGAGCGGATCCGCGCGGATCACTGCCGGGAGTTCCTCCGGGACCGGGTCCACCGGGGACACCTCGTGGTGGGTCTGGCGGGGGACCTGGACGAGGCGACGGCCGAGGCCGCCGTGGCCCGAATCGCCTCGGCCCTTCCCGAGGGATGCCGGAATCTTCCCGGGCTGCCTCCTCCCCCTGGCCGCCAGGGATTGCGCCTGCTGGTGGTGGACAAACCCGGGCGGTCCCAGGCCCAGATCGTGATGGGGCATCCCACCATCGGGTGGGACGACCCGGACCTGCCGGCCCTGCTGGTGGCCAACACGATGGTCGGGGGCACCTGGAATTCCCGCCTGAACCAGGAGATCCGCGAGGTCCGGGGATGGTCGTACGGGGTCCATTCCTCGATCACCGCCGGGCGGGAGGTGGGCACCTTCGCCGTGCACTTCTTCCCCCAGTTGCGGGACCTGCGCCCCGCCCTCGACCTGGCCATCGACCTACTGGACCAGGCGGCGAGCCAGGGCCTGTCGGAGGAGGAGGTGGCCTTCGGCGAGGACCTGCTGGTGAACCAGTTCCCCCTGCTGCTGGCCACCGCCCAGGACCGGCTGGAGGAGGCCCTGGCGAACCTCCACTACGGCCGACCGGCCGACTACCTGGACCGGTTCCCCGAGCGGATCCGCGCCCTCGATGCCCGCGAGATCGCCCGCGTGCTGGCACGGCACCTGCGTCCCCGGGACCTGGCCATCGTGATGGTCGCGCCGGCCCGCCGGGTGCTGCCGCTGGTCCGGGACCTCCCGGGCCTGGTCTCGCTCCAGGTCGTCCCCTACGACCGGGATCGCCTGCCCCCGGAGTGAAGGTCCCGTGGGCCCTGCCGGGCCGTTCCCGGGTTCCCCGATCGTCGAAGGGCCGCCGCCCGACACCCTCCCGGGAAAACCGGTTTGGTTTCCGACGGATCTTCCGGTATAGTGCTTCCTGCTGCAGAGAGACCCGTCGCCGGGCTTCCGCCCCAGGAGGAATGGTGTCCCGTCCCTCTCCCTGGTCGGCCATCGAGGAACTGAAGACGGGAATCCTCGTCGTGGACGAGGAAGGCCGCCCCCTGTTCCGCAACCGGTCCGTCATCGACCTGCTGGGCGGAGGCGACGCGCCTTTCCCGGAGTGGCCCCAGCGGTATGGCCTCCGGTGCCCGGACACCGGGCTGCCGGCCGATGACCGGTTCTTCACGATCCCCCGGGACGCCGGGGACCGGGACGAGGAGGAGCAGGTCTTCCTGGTCCCCGGGCAGGACGGCCGGCCCGACCGCTACCTCGCCATCGAGATCCGGCCCTGGATCGACGGGTCCGGAAGGGTGCTGGGCGCCGTCCTGCTCATCCGGGACGTCACCCGGCCGCACCTGGCGACCCGGGAGCTTCTCCGGGACCGGAGCTTCCTTCAGTCCATCGTGGAGAACGTCCCCGCGATGATCTTCGTGAAGGAGGCGTCGGAACTGCGTTTTGAGCGGTTCAACCGGGCCGGGGAGGAACTCCTGGGCCTGCCCCGGGAGACGCTGATCGGGCGGAACGACTACGACTTCTTTCCCAGGGAACAGGCGGATTTCTTCACCAGGCTGGACCGCGAGGCGCTGCAGTCGGAGGTGCCGGTGGAGATCCCGGAGGAACCCATCCAGACGACCCGGGGCCCCCGATGGCTGCACACCCGCAAGGTCCCCATCCGGGATGCCTCCGGGAATCCCGTCTACCTGCTGGGGATCTCGCTGGACATCACCGAGCGGAAGGCGGCGGTGGAGGATCTCCGGCGGGCCCGGGAGGAACTGGAGATCCGGGTGGCGGAGCGCACCGCGGACCTGGCCCGGGCCAACGAGGATCTCCGGCGGGAGATCGCCGAGCGCCGGAAGGCCGAGGACGCCCTGCGGACCAGCGAGGCGATGCTCCGCCAGGCTCAGAAGATGGAGGCCATCGGCAGGCTGGCCGGGGGGGTCGCCCACGATTTCAACAACATGCTGACCGTGATCCTCAGTTATGCCCAGATGATCGAAGAGGCCCGTCGGACCGGGGCCGATCCCTCCCAGGAGATCCGGGAGATCATCGCCGCGGCCGAGCGTTCGGCCTCCCTGACCCGGCAGTTGCTGGCCTTTTCCCGCATGCAGGTCCTGGAACCGGTGCCCCTGGACATGGGCGCGGTCGTCGGCCGCATGGAGGGGATGCTCCGGCGGCTCATCGGAGAGGACATCGTGCTCGAAATCGTCCATGCCCCCGACCTGAGGCGGGTGATGGCCGATCCGGGACAGATCGAGCAGGTGATCCTGAACCTGGCGGTGAACGCCCGGGACGCGATGCCCAAGGGTGGCGTGCTGACCATCGCCACCGCCAACGAGACCCTTGCGGCCCCCCTGGCAACCCCCGGCGGCACCCTGGCCCCGGGGCCCTATGTGACCATCTCGGTCTCGGACACCGGGGTGGGCATGGAGCCGGCCACCCTGGAGCACCTCTTCGAGCCGTTCTTCACCACCAAGGCGGTGGGGAAGGGAACGGGGCTGGGCCTGTCCACCTGCTACGGGATCATCCGCCAGTCGGGGGGGGACATCTGGGTCCGCAGCGCCCCCGGCCAGGGAACGACCTTCCGGATCTTTCTTCCGGGGCTCGCCGAGGACGCCCCGGTCCTCGAGGAACGGAAACCCGAACCGGACCGCCAACTGCCCTTCGAGGGCGGGGCCTCGATCACCGTGCTCCTGGTCGAGGACGAGGACCTGGTCCGGGCGGCCACCGACCGGATCCTCCAGGCCGCCGGCTGCACCACGCTGGTCGCGGGCGGCCCCGGCGAGGCCCTGGATCTTTGCCGGTCCCACCCGGGGACCATCGATCTGCTGCTGACCGACCTGGTGATGCCGGAAATGAACGGCCGGGAACTGGCCCTGCGGATCACCGCGATGAGACCCGGCACCCGGGTGCTCTACGTGTCGGGCTACACCGACAACATCGTGGCCCACCACGGGGTGCTCGAAAAGGACATCTGCCTGCTGTCGAAGCCCTTCACGCCCGAACGGCTGTTCCAGCGGATCCGGGAGGTGATGGGGGCCTCGCTGGCCAGCGACGCGGCGGACGCCGACCCAACACCGGACGGCCGTCAGTAGGCGAACCGATCCGGTCGCTGGGAAGGCGGGTGGCGCCGCAGGAAGTCCGCCGTGCAGACCAGCCCCTCCTCCAGGGTCACCCGGGGGTTCCAGTCCAGCAGGTTCCGGGCCTTCGAGGCGTCCCCGACCAGGCGTTCCACCTCGCTCTCCGCGGGCCGCAGGCGAACGCCCTCCGTGATCACCGGGACCCGGCGGCCGACGACCTCCATGCACTGCTCGGCCAGGTGGCCGATGGAGATCTCGCGCCCCGAGGCCAGCTGGATGACCTCCCCCTCGATCCCGTCCCTCCGGGCGGCCGCGAGGAACCCCGCCACCGTGTCCTCGACGAAGACGAAGTCCCGGGTGGGGTGCAGGGCCCCCAGGCGCAGTTCGGGCAGGCCGGCCAGCAACTGGCCCAGGATCGCGGGGATCACGGCCCGGGGGGACTGGCGGGGCCCGTAGGTGTTGAAGGGGCGGACCGTCACCGCCGGCACCCCGAAGGACCGGTGGAAGGACTCCACCAGCACGTCGGCGGCGATCTTCGACGCCGAGTATGGCGACTGTCCCTGGAGGGGATGGGACTCGTCGATGGGAACCCGCCGGGCGGTGCCGTAGACCTCGCTGGTGGAGGTGTGGACCAGCCGGGCGACGCCCACGTCCCGGCACGCCTCCAGGACGTGCAGCGCGCCCAGGACGTTGGTCTGCACGTAGGAGGCGGGAGCGTGGTAAGAGTAGGGAATCGCGATCAGGCTGCTCAGGTGGAAGACCACCTCGCATCCCTCGACCGCCTGCCGGACCCGTCCCGGGTCCCGGATGTCCCCCGGGAACGCCTCGATCTCCCGCAGGATCTCGGGATCCAGGAACGGGGCCTCCAGCCAGCCCTGCCGGCCCCAGGAGTTGTAGTAGCAGAAGGCACGGACGATCGCCCCCTCCCGGGCCAGGGCCTCGACCAGATGGCTCCCGATGAAGCCGTCGGCCCCGGTCACCAGCACGCGCCGCCCCTTCAGGTCCATGGAACCTCCTTGCCCTGGAGCGAGGCCAGCAGGTCTGCCGCGCTCCGATCCGGATCCACCCGGGCCCGGAACCCCAGGGCCCGAAGCCGGGACACGTCGGCCACGGCCACGGGCACGTCGTCGGGCCGGACCCGCTCGGGGTCCTTCTCGATCGCCACGCTGCGACCGGACGCCCGGACCAGCCGCATCACCCGATCCCCCACGGACTCCCCGACGCCCGAGGCCACGTGGACGACCTCGCCTGCGCCGCCCCGTTCCATCACCAGGACCAGGGCCCGCGCCGCGTCCCGGACGTCCAGGAAGTCCCGGACCGTGTCCAGCCTCCCCAGCCGCAGCACCGTCGCCCCGCGAACCAGTTGCAGGGCCGTCGCCCCTGGAAGGGACCCGGGTCCCTCCCCGGGCCCCGTCAGGTTGAAGAGGCGGGCGACCACCGCCTCCAGGCGTCCCAGGCGGACCTCCCGGCGCACCAGTTCCTCCTGGGCCGCCTTCACGACCCCGTAGAACAGCCGGGGAGCCAGGGGGTCCGATTCCCCGATGCGGCCATCCGGGGACGCCGGCACGCCGTAGACCGCCGAGGACGACGCCAGCACCATCCGCGGTCGCGGCTCCTGTCCGCAGGCCCACTCCAGCAGCCCGATCGTCCCCTCCAGGGTGTCCTGCATCAGCGCCTTGCGCCCTTCGGCGTCCCCGGGCTCCCCGACCCGTCCCGCCAGATGGAAGACCCCGGTCATCCCGCGGGGGTCCAGTCGCCCCCTCCAGGATCCCGGATCGGCCAGATCGCCGACCACGTCGTCGGGATGATCGCCGGGCCGGAGGTCCAGGCCCAGCACCCGGTCTCCCCGCTGGCGCAGCAGGCGGGTCAGGGCCCGCCCCAGGAAGCCCCGGGATCCGGTCACCACGAACGTGCCCGCCAAGATCCGCCTCCCCCGCCGGTTTTCCCATTCGGGTGCGGTCATGTTACATCAATGCGGAAACCGACCGGGAGCGTCGCTTGGTCGCCCGATCGAGGCACGGCCGGCTGCCGATGGTCCTGTTCGTCGATTCCATCGACGACCCGAACCTGCTGGAGGCCGGTTCCAGAACGGTGTTGCGGGAACTCGTCGGCGGACTGGTGCCCCGGGGATTCCGCTGCCTGGCGGTGATCCGGGGCGAGGGACGCTTCCCGTCGTCCCTCCGGTCCCTGGGGGCCGAGGTGGTTCCCCTCCGGGCACCCCGGGGCCTTCCCCTGTACCGCCGCGTGCGATCCTGGGCGGTTCCCTCCCCCGGGGGATTCGTCACGCAGGCCTTCCTGGCGCCCCAGGCGGTCGCGTACTGGCGGGACCTGTTCCAGGACATCCGTCCCGATGCGGTGTACGTCGCCCATCCCCTCGCCCACGTGCTGGCCGGCCTCGGCGCCTGGAGGGCGTCAGTCCCGGCGGTGCTGCACCTCCAGGGGATCCCCCAGTCCTCGCACCGGCTCAAGATGATGCTGCCCCTCTACCGGGCCCTGTGCGACCTGTCGGGGGCCACCGTCGTGGCCATTTCCCGGGCCGTGGCCGATGCATACGGGGGACCCCCCGACCGGCGCCCCCGGGTCATCCCGAACGGGGTGGACACCGACCGGTTCCGCCCGAGGCCGCCGATCCCCGACCGCATCCCCTTTCCGGCCGGGACCCCCGTGGTGGGATGGGTGGGGAGCCTCGACGTCCTGAAGGGCGTGCAGCACCTGCCGGCCCTGGTCCGGGAGGTCCGGAGGCGGGTCCCGGAGGCCCGCTTCCTGGTAGTGGGGTCCGAGCCCCACGAGGAACGGGGGATCGCCCCCACCAACCCGGCGGCCCGTCCCACCCCGCTGCTGCGCGGAGTCCTCCAGGCCCTCGAGGAGGCGGGAGACCTCCCGGCGGTGGCCTTCCTGGGCCGCCGCACCGACGTCCCCGAACTGCTGCGGGGGATGTCGGTGCTGGTCCACCTGTGCCGACAGGAGGGGTTCGGCCTGGCGGTGGCCGAGGCCGGGGCGACGGGCATCCCTGCCGTGGCCTACGCATCCGGCGGACCGGCGGAGATCCTGCTCCACGGGGTGACCGGCCTGCTGGTCCCCCCGGAAGAGGGAGTCCAGGGCATCGCCCGGGAGGTTTCGAGCCTGCTGGAGGACCCGGCCCGCCGGCGCGAGATGGGCGAGGCGGCCGTCGCGCGCATCGGCCGCCACTATTCCCGGGGAGCGTTCCTGCAGGCCTTCGCGGACCTCTTCCTGGAACTGGCCGATCCGGACCGCCGGAAGGCGGAGGAGGGTTGAGATGCAGGCGGTCGTGCTGGCCGGCGGACGGGGAACCCGTCTCCATCCCTTCACGGTGTCGTTCCCGAAGCCCCTGGTCCCCATCGGGGACCGCCCGGTGCTGGAGGTGCTGCTGGCGGGGCTCCGGGCCGACGGGGTGGACCGGCTGGTGCTGGCCGTCGGGCACCTGGCACCCCTGATCGAGTCCTACTTCCAGGACGGGGCCCGCTGGGGCGTGCGGATCGAGTACCACCGGGAGGACCAGCCCCTGGGGACCGCCGGTCCCCTGGGGACCATCCCGGACCTGGACCCCCAGTTCCTGGTCGTCAACGGGGACCTGCTGACGGACCTCTCCTTCCGGGAACTGGTCCGGCACCACGAGGCCACGGGGGCCGAGGTGACCGTCGCCCGGCACCAGGTGGACCACCAGGTCTCCCTGGGAGTGCTGGAGGTGGACGGCGAGGGGCGCCTGACGGGCTACCGGGAGAAGCCCGTGATCCGCTACTGGGTCAGCATGGGAGCCTACGTGTTCCGGCGCGAGGTGGTCCGGGAGTTCGTGCCGCCGGGGGTGCGGATGGACCTGCCCGACCTGCTCCAGCGGGTCGTGGCCGCTGGGCGGCCCGTCCACACCTACGTCCACCCGGGGACCTGGATGGACATCGGGCGGCCGGAGGACTACGCCGCCGCCCAGGACCTGTTCCAGCGCGATCCGAACCTGTTCCTGAAACAGCCCTAGGGAGGTCGCCCACGTCGACGCGATCGACCCAGCACGACCGGTTCGCAGTGGCGGCGACGCTGCTGGCGGCCGTGGCGCCCGCCCTGGCGATGGGAGGGGGACGGCCCGACTGGCAGATCCTGGCCCTGGCCCCGGTTTCCCTGGCGGGCCTGGCCCTGGCCTGGCGAACCGCCCGGGGCCACTCCCTGGCGATCCCCTGGGCGCCCCTGATCTGGATCCTCTCCCTGGGGGTCCTCTCGATCCTCCAGGCCCTGCCCCTGGGGGAATGGGCCCCGGCGATGCTGGGCGGCCCGGGACACCGGAGGGCCGATGAGGCACTGGCGCTGCTGGGAGTGCCCCGCGGGCACCGCGCCCTCTCCCTGGATCCCCCCGGAAGCGTCGCCTCGGCGGCCCGGGCACTGGGTGCCGCCGGGGTGCTGCTGGCTGCCGGTGCCCTGTCCCGCCAGCCGGGATTCCGCCGGCGCCTGCTGGTCGCCATCGGGGCGCTGGGGCTGCTGGAGGTCCTGGCGGGGGTCCTCCAGGGCCCCCTGGGCGTGCTGGACCTCGGCCCCTTCTTCGACCACCCCTTCGGAGAGGGGATCCGAACGACCCTCCGGAATCCCAACCACGCGGCGGCCCTGTTGAACCTGGCGACCTTCTGCTGGATCGCCTGGGCCATGGACCCCGGCCGTCCCGGCCTCGGGATCCTCGGCGCCCTGTTCGCCCTGGCCACCGGAGCCGGATCGCTGGCCACCTGGTCCCGGGCGGGGGGCGCCGTGCTGGGAACCCTGCTGCTGCTGTTCCCCCTGGCCCTGGCCCTTCGGAGGAGCCGGGACCCGGGGCGCCGAGGCCCCGGGCGACTGGACGTGATCCGGCTGCTGGCCCTCGCGCTGCTGGCCCTGCTGCTCCTCGCGGCGTTCCAGCAGGCCCTGACCGCCGCCGGCCAGGGGTCCCTGCTCCCGGAGCGTCCCGAGACCAAGAGCCTCGCCTGGGGGCAGGTCCTCCGCATGATCCGGGATCATCCGCTGGCCGGGGTCGGCCGTGGGGCCTTCGGAATGGCCTTCTGGGCCTACAACGACGTCGCCCCGGGACACCTCTTCGACTTCGCCGAAAACGGCCCCCTGCAACTCGTCGCCGACCTGGGAATTCCCCTGGGCCTGGCCCTCGTGGCGGGGGCCCTGGGAATCCTGGGGATGCTGGCCGCCCGAGGGCTCGCCACCCCCTCGCTGCTGGCGGCCTGGTTCGGCCTCCTGGCCGTCGCGATCCAGAACCTGGCGGACTTCAGCCTGGAAATCCCGGGCGTCGCCCTGCCCTTCGCCGCGCTGGCCGGCCTCCTCGCTGGCCAGCGGCCCCCGGGAAGAGGCCCGGGACGGGCTGCCGGAGCGCCGGGCCGGACCTCTCGGCCGGGGGTCGCCGCCGTGCTGGTGATCCTCTTCGGCCTCCCGTCGGCCCTGGCCATCTGGGCGGCTCCGGAGCAGTACCGGTCGGCCCGGCTGCGACTGGCCCGGGCCCTCCCGGCGTCCGTCGCCGATCCGGACTTCCAGGCGGCGGTCCGGCGGGAGGCCGCATGCCATCCCGCCGATCCCGAAATCCCCCGCATGGCCGCGCAGCGGGCCTTCCTCGCCGGGGACCTGGAGACCGCCTTGCGGCTGGACGAGGCGGCGCTGCTGCTGGCTCCCTGGCACCCGGGGGCCCGGCGGGACCGGATCCGGGACCTCCGGGCCGCCGGGCGCCTGGAGGAGGCCCTGGAGGAACTCCGGGACCTCTGGGTGCGGGAACCGGCGGACCGGACCCGGACGCTGGACTGGCTGCTGGCCTGGCCGGTGCCGCCGGAACTGCTGGCCCGCCACTTCTCGACTCCCCGGGAACTGCTGGAGGATCTGCGGACCGCGATGAAGCGCCGAGGACTCCGGGGACCCCTGGTGGACCTCCTGAAGGCCATCCGGGATCGGGACCCCGACCGGCCGGAGGCCTGGGAGGCCCTGGGCCGGGAGGCCCTGGAGGCCGGGAACCTGGCCGAGGCCGAGGAATGCGGCTGGTGGCTCGTCTCCCGCCTGCCCGAGGCGGCCGCCGGGTGGTACCTGCTGGGACGGGTGGCCTGGGAACAGGGACGCACGGTCGAGGCCCTGGCCCTGTTGCGACAGGCCTCGGAGGACCCCGAGGAGCCCGGGGACGCGGGCCTCTTCGAGGGCCGGTGCCTGCTGGCCCTGCGACGCTACGACGACCTCTCCCGGCACCTCGAGGCCCTGCGCCCCCGGGTCGGCCGGGACCCCCTCCGACTGGCCCGCTGGCACCTGCTCCAGGCCTCTCTGGCCGATCGCCTGGGCGCCCCGAACCGGGTGCTGGAATCGCTGAACCAGGCGATCCGTTCCTTCCCCGGACTGGCCGAAGCCCGCATCCGGAAGGCCCGCCTGCTCCGGGAGATGGGCCGGCTCGAGGAGGCCCGGCGGGAAGCCGAGGAGGCCCGGCGCCTGGAACCGGCCAACCCCGCAGTCGAGGAACTCCGGAGATCCCTGGGATGCGGCGATTCGCCGCCGCCCCGGGGTTGCGATGCCTGGGCCGCGCCCTGACCGCACGCCACCGGAGATTCCCGGGATGCCTCGATGCGGCCTTTCCAGCAAACGGGACGTTCAGGGCTCCGCCGGCTTCCCGCCGCAGGAGGGGATCGGAAGCCCCTCGAGGACCGCCAGCGCCGTCTCGTACCGCTCGAAGGGGGGCATCAGGTACAGCCCCTGGACCCGGGGCAGGAAGATCCGGGCCATTTCCTGGGCGATGCGGACGCCCTCGGCCCGGGCCTCGGCGCCGCTTCCCGCCTTGCGCATGCGGTCCCGGACCTCTTCCGGGATCGTGACCCCGGGGACCTCGTTGTGCAGGAACTCGGCGTTCCGGTAGGACGCCAGTGGCAGCAGTCCCATCAGCACCGGGACCCGGATCCCCTCGATGGCCTTCAGGAACCGGTCGAGCACCCCGGGATCGAAGACCGGCTGGGTCATCACGAACTCCGCCCCCGCATCCACCTTGGCCCGGAGCCTCGCCACCTCCCGTTCCAGGTCCAGGGCCGCCGGTTCCGCACCGCACCCCTTCACGAAGGACGTCGGGACGTCGAGCCTGCGGCCCGAGGGGTCCACCCCCCGGTTCAGGTTGGAAATCAGCCGCAACAGCCCCACCGAGTCCAGGTCGTAGACGGTCGTGGCGCTCGGGTAGTCCCCCAGTTTCGCCGGGTCCCCGGTGATCACCAGGAGGTCCGACAGGCCGAGGCTCTGAGCCCCCAGGAGGTCCGACTGGAGTCCCAGGAGGTTCCGGTCCCGGCAGGTGACGTGCAGGATCGGGTCGAGGCCCAGGCGATCCTTCAGGATCACCCCCAGCGCCAGCGGCGACATCCGCACCGTGGCCCTGGGCCCGTCGGCGATGTTGACGAAGCGGACACCCCCGTCCCGGAGCATCCGGGCCCCTTCCAGGGCCCTGGCCGGGTCGGTCCCGACGGGGGGGTCCACCTCCACGCTGACCACGAAGGATTCGGCCAGGCAGCGCCCCAGGGCCGATCTCCGATCCAGGGGCACCGGGGCCCGGACCTCGGGATCCTCGTGGCCGGCGCCTTCGACCACCGCGACCATCTCGATGCGGCCGCCCCGGACCATCCGCACCTCCGAGGACACCTGCCGGATGTGATCCGGGGTGGTCCCGCAGCATCCTCCGACCCCCCGGATCCCCTCCCGGACCCACCGCTTGGCGTGCTCCCCGAAGTACTCAGGGGTGGCCATGTACATCACCCGGCCCTCGATGCGCCGGGGCATCCCCGCGTTGGGCTGCACCAGCACCGGTCGCCCGGCCCCCGTCATCCGCGGCACCACCTCCGACAGCACGGCCGGGCCCTCGCCGCAGTTCGCCCCCACCACGTCGGCTCCCCACCGGGCCATCCGGTCCGCCGCCACCTCCGGCGTCAGGCCGTCCCCGGTGCGCCGATCCTGGTCGAAGACCATCGTGGCCAGCAGGGGCACCCCTGGGCCGACGGCGCGGGCCGCAGCCAGGGCGATCTGCATCTCCAGGGGATGGCGGAAGGTCTCGAAGAGAATCCCGTCCACGCCCGCCCCGACGACGGCCTCGAGGGTCCGGCGAAAGACCCCGCGGATGTCCTCCAGGGAGGAAGGGTCCGTCGGGTCCGGCACGAGCCCGCTGGGTCCCACCGAGGCCACCACGAAGGCCCGGCCCCGGCTCACATCGCGGGCCAGGGCGATGCCGGCCTCGACGATCTCCCCGAGGCGGGCCTCCAGCCCGTGGCGGGCCAGGCGGTTCGGGTTGGCCCCGAAGGTGTTGGTGGTCAGCACCTCGGCGCCCGCGGCCAGGTAGTCTTCGTGGATCTTCCGGATCAGGTCCGGCCGGGAGACGTTCAGTTCCTCGAAATTCCGGTTGATGTAGATCCCCCGGGCGTAGATCTGGGTTCCCATCGCCCCGTCGAAGACCACGGGTCCCAGGGCCATCCGTCGAAGCAGTCCCTCGGCCATCCCTGCCGCCCGGTGAAGCCGCCGGGAGTGTAGAGGCGACGGGCACGGGGGTCAATCGGGGCGGGGCCGGAGTACAATGGGGCGGCCTCCGGAGGAACCCCCGTGTCCTCGACCGGGAATCCTGCAGCGATCCCCACGTCCCTGGAATCCGGGAACGAACCGGTGATCGGGCTGACCCTGGGAGACCCGGCGGGGGTCGGACCGGAACTCGCCCTGGCCGCCCTCAAGTCCCTGCCGGAAGTCCGGCCGGTCCGGCTCTACGGCCCCGGCCCCCTGGTGGACGCCATCGCCCGGGCGGCCGGCCGGTGCGAAGCCTGCCCCACCACCGAATCGATCGACGGGATCGAGCCGGGGCGCTATTCGGCCGCCTCGGGGCGGGCCGCCCTGGCCGCCCTCGACCGGGCGGCCCGGGACCTGGCGGCCGGGGGCATCGGGGCCCTGGTCACGGGCCCCCTGGACAAGCGGGCCTTCCGGGACGCCGGGGACCCGTCGCCCGGACAGACCGAGTTCGTGGCCAGGGTTTGCGGGGTGGACCGGTTCGCCATGCTGCTGGCCGGGCCCCGCCTCCGGGTGGCCCTCGTGACCCGCCACCTGGCCCTCCGGGAGGTCCCGGACGCGATCACCCCGGGCGCCGTCGTCGAGACCGCCCGCCTGCTCGCCGACCACCTGACCCGGTTCGAAGGAATTCCCCGGCCCCGGATCGCGGTGCTGGGGATCAATCCCCACGCTTCGGACGACGGGCGCTTCGGGGACGAGGAGGCCCGGGTGCTGGCCCCCGCGCTGGACCGCCTGCGGGAGGACGGCACGGCGGTCGAGGGGCCCCTCCCGGCGGACACGGCCTTCCACCGGGCCTGGGAGGGGGAGTTCGATGCCGTCGTGGCGATGTTCCACGACCAGGGGCTGGGCCCCCTGAAACTGGTCCACTTCCGGGACGCGGTGAACGTCACCCTGGGACTGCCCCGCCTCCGGGTCTCCCCGGACCACGGGCCGGCCTTCGACCGTGTGGGCCAGGGCACCGCGGACCCCTCCAGTTTCCGGGAGGCCCTGCGGCTGGCCGCCCGATCCTGCGCCCGGAAACCCGGATCGCCGGGGTCTTGACACCGTCGCCAAACTCCGCGATATCGTCATTCATCTGTCATTGGCCGCTCCTCCCGGCGCGGATGCCGGAAGGGGCCCTCTGCAACAAGGAGGTACCGTGAAGATCCTCGTCACTGCCAAGCGGGTCACCGACCCCGACGCCAAGATCCGGGTGAAACCGGACGGCACCGGCATCGAGACTGCCGGACTGGAGTACAAGCTGAACCCCTTCTGCGAAAACGCCATCGAGGCGGCGGTCTCCCTGGTGGAGAAGCACGGAGGCGAGGCCGTCGCGGTGACCATCGGCGGCCCGGAAGTGGAACAGAATCTCCGCACGGCGCTGGCGATGGGCTGCGAGCGGGCCATCCGGGTGGAACTCCCCGACGAGGCCCTGGACTCGGACCTGGCGGCCCGGATCCTGGCGAAGGTCTTCGAGGCCGAGAAGCCGGACCTCTTCCTGCTGGGCAAGCAGGCCGTGGACGGCGACTCCAACCAGGTGACCCAGCTGCTGGCGGAGTACCTGGGACTGCCCCAGGCCTGCTTCATTTCCAAGATCGCCATCGAGGGGTCCGAGGCGGTCGTGACCCGGGAAGTGGACGGCGGCCTGGAGTCAATCGCCGTGACGCTGCCGGCCATCGTCTCGGCGGACCTCCGCCTGAACACCCCGCGCCTGCCCACCCTGCCCAACGTCCTGAAGGCCAAGCGGAAGCCGATCCAGGTCCTGGCCCCCGCGACCCTGGGCGTGGACGTCTCCCTGAAGGTGGTGACGGAGCGCTACGAGGCTCCGCCCCAACGGAAGGGCGGCATCCAGGTGAAGACCGTCGAGGAGCTGATGGACAGGCTCGTCAACGAGGCCAAGGCGATCTGACCGCCGGGGACGGCAAGGAGGTTTCGCATGGGTACCACGCTGGTGATCGCCGAGACCTTCGGCGGGAAACTTCGCAAGTCCAACCTGAACGCCATCACCTTCGCCCGCACGCTGGCGGCGAAGACCGGGGGCGACTTCGCCATCGCCCTGGTGGGGTCCGGAGTGTCGGGCCTGGCCGGGGAACTGGCCGGATACGGGGCCAAGGCCATCCACGTGGTGGACCACCCGGGTCTGGCCCAGTACCTGGCGGCCCCCTGGGCCAAGGTCGTCGCCACCCTGGCGGACGAAATCGGGGCCACGGCCGTGGCGGCCGCCTCGACCACCTTCTCCCGGGACCTGCTGCCCCGGATCGCCGCCCGCCTGGGCGCCGGCATGGTCAGCGAGGTCCTGTCGGTCGTGGGCGAGGGGGCCGAGGTCCGGTTCACCCGTCCGATGTGGGCCGGCAACGTGGTGGCCACGGTGGCGGTCAAGACGCCCCGGATGGTCTTCGGGGTCCGGGGCACCGAGTTCGACGCGGCCCAGCCCACGGGCGGGGCCTCCCCGGTCCAGACCCACGCCATCGTCCCCGAAAACGACGGCAGGCAGCGCTACATCCAGTTCAGCCCGGTCGTCTCGTCCCGGCCGGACCTCGGGGAGGCCGCCGTGGTGGTCGCCGGGGGCCGGGGCCTGAAGGATGCCCAGGGCTTCGCCCTCCTGGACCCCCTGGCGGACCTGCTGAAGGCCGCCATCGGAGCCACCCGGGCGGTGGTGGACGCGGGCATCGCCCCGAACGACCTCCAGATCGGCCAGACCGGCAAGGTGATCGCGCCGCAGCTCTACATCGGCGTGGCCCTGTCGGGCGCCATCCAGCACCTGGCCGGCATGAAGAACTCCAAGGTCATCGTGGCGATCAACAAGGACCCCGAGGCCCCCATCTTCTCCATCGCGGATTACGGGCTGGTGGCGGACGCCTTCAAGGCCGTGCCGGAACTGGTGGAACAGATCCGGAAGGTGAAGGGCCTCTGACCCTCCCGCGGCCAATCCAGAGACTTCTTTTTTCCCGTTGGTTGCCCTTCCAGACTGGACCGCGCTGCCAAGGCGGCGCCGTTCGGAAACCAGCCTCTTCGCAGGGTCGTGAACTGCACCGCGGTGGTCCCGGCGGCCTTCCCGGGGGACCCGGCGGACACGCCCCACTCGGTGCATAGGGTGGCGGCCCTCGGCAACCACTGGCGGGTCACCCGGGCCGCGATCGGATCCCAGGTCGCCGAGACCCGCGAGGTGGACGCCGGGACCGGGGCCGAGATCCCCTGACCCTGCCGGGCCTTCAGGGAGCGGGTGCCATCCGCTTCCAGACCGTGTCCCCGGCCACGAACCGCACCGGCTCGCCCCCGGGTCCCATCTCGACCCGGAAGGACCCGCAGTCCCCCTGGATCTCCCAGACCTCGGCCGCCTCTTCCCCGTCCCCGGAGGCCTTGCGGACCCGCCCCTTGCCGATCCCCTGGGATCGGCTGCCGACGCAGGAAAACTCCCCCTCGTGGCGATCCCGGACCAGCAGCCAGGCCAGCACCGGCTGGTCCTCCTCCAGGGGACGGACCCCCTCGGCCCGGCCCAGGGAGGTCACCTTGGGCTTCGCGGTCCCGACCCCCTCGTGGCGCAGCCGGATTTCGCCGTCCAGGGCGAACGCGAACCAGTAGAGCGCCCCTCCCTTGCCGACGTTCTTCCAGCGCTTGTACTTCCCGAGCGTCCCCCCGGGGCCCAGTTCCGCGTGGCAGCGAACGGCCGGCGACCCGGGGCGGGAGGCCTTCAGGGCCTTCGTCCCCTCGAAGGAGGCCGCCACCGCGAAGATGCCCTCCGAGTCCACGACGGCGTTGAAATCGTAGCGTCCGACGGGATGGCCCTTCTTCTGGACCTCGAAGGCCCAGGGTTTCCGGGACTGTGCCGAGGCCGGCACTCCCATCGCGATCCCGATCAGGGTCCCCAGCAGCCAGCGCTTCATCCCGATTCCCTTCCGGCCCATCCCTGCCGGCGATTCTAGAGGGAACCCTCCGGGTCGGCCAGTTTCTTCCCGTCACCGGGCGACGAACGCCCATCCCTCCAGGCGCGAACCGAAGCAGGCGGCCGTGGGGTCATCCAGTCCCCGGGGTTCCGGGTCCAGTCCCAGGACGAGGCGCATGTGCGCGACGGTGTAGTGCCCCACCACGGGCCAGCCGTCCCAGGGGGCCAGGGTGCCCTCCTGGCAGCCGTCGGACCCCAGCGCCTCCAGGAACTCCGGCACCGCGACGCCATAGGAGACGGCCATCGCCACCAGTCCCCCCAGGTCCCGGCCGATCGCGCAAAGGTCCGTGAAGGCCAGGTGGCCCGCCCGGTCCAGGGAGACGAAGGTCCGGGGGGTCGGAGCCAGGCCGTTCCAGGTAGTCCGCTGGCCCGCCGAGGGGACCAGCGTGTCCACCGTCCCCGCGGCCATCAGCAGGGGCCGGCTCGGCGTCACGCCCAGCTGGGGGGACGGCCCTCCGGCCCAGCATGCCGCGCCGGCCAGGCCGTCCTGTTCGACCAGGACCAGGGCCGCCCCGGCGCCCATGGAATGGCCGGTCGCGACGACCCGGGTCCCGTCCACCCGGCCCTCCAGGGGACCGCCGGACCGGGCCGACTCGGCCAGCAGGAGGTCCCGGGTCGCCCGCAGGTCCCGGGTTCCCACGTCGTCGAAGGCGAAGGTCCCGTCCATGAAGGCCGTCAGATTGCGCTCGACGTGATCCGGGGCCGCCACCACGAACCCCCAGGAGGCGAGGTGGGCCGTCAGCCAGGAGGACTGGCTCCGGAACGCGGCGATCCCGTGGCTGTACAGCGCCAGAGGAAAGGGGCCCGGGGCCGCCGGGAGGTCCCGCCAGGCGGGCATCACGAACCAGGACGGTGCGCCGTCGGGGATCTTCGCCGCCTCCTCCGGGGGAAGCCATTCCCGGACGTCGTACGCGGCCCGGTCCCGTCCCGCCTCGGACCCGGGCACCGCCGGGTACCAGACCTCGACCTTCCGGTCGGGAAGGTCCAGCGTCCGGACCCCGACCGGCCAGGGGCCGAAGCCCTCGTAAGGGGCGCAGGGGACCGGGGTCGCGTCCTCCAGGTCCCCGTCCGCACCCCGATCCTCCGCCCCGCCGGCCTCCGTTCCCTCTGCCGCGATCCCGTCGGCCGCCTCGGGACCGATCTCCTCGGGCGTCCGGACATCCGGTCCGGAGTCCGCCCCTCCACAGGCCATGAGCCCCAGGGCCAGGACGGCGATCCCTGCTGCGCCGGAAGTTCTCGACATGGGCATTGCCCCGCTACCGGATGCCCGATGCTGCGCACGCCGGGGGAATTCCGCAAGGCCCCCGGATGGCCGGGAATGCCGGCGGCCCCGACTCCGCGCGGAGTGCCCCTTCGGGCGATCCCTCCGGCAGAATCGACATTGACGGCAACGGGAGCCCCCTCTAGGATCGCGTCGATGAAGACCTTCCCCCTCAAGGCCCTGATTCCCTTCGCCGCCACGGCGGGGAACCTGGTCGTCGGGCTCCTCTCGATCGTGCTGGCGGCTTCGGGGCGTTTTGAGGGGGCCGCCTGGTGCATCGTCTATTCGGCGATCCTGGACAAGGCCGACGGGACCCTGGCCCGGGCGCTCCGGGTCGAAGGGTCCTTCGGCATGGAAATGGACTCCTTCGCGGACTACACCTCCTTCGGCATCGCCCCGGGTACGCTGGCCTGGTTCCTGGCGGCGGCCCACCTGGAGGGATTCGCCCTCGTGTGGGTGGCCCTGGGAAGCCTGGCGATGCCGCTGGCCGCCGCGACCCGGCTGGCGCGGTTCAACGCGGTGACCCACGAGGATCACTACTTCTTCGAGGGGGTCCCGACCACCTTGATCGGGGGGATTCTGGCGACCTTCCTGTTGAGCCTCCTGGACCTGGGAGTGGCTCCGGGAATCGCCGCCCAGTGGATGGCACCCGCCTGCCTCGCGGGGGCATGGCTGATGGTGGGCCGCATCCGCATCCCCAAGATCCAGCGACACGGACGGCGGTGGAAGGACATCGGGCAGGGGGTGGTCATCGGAGGGCTGACGATCCTGGCGGTGTTCCAGAAGGCCCCGGAAGCCCACTTCCTGCTGGGATCCGCCTATGTGGCGGTTTCCTTCCTGCGCCATGGACGATTCAGGAAGGAGGCCTCCGGGGCCTCCGGCACGGGAGGAGGTGTGCGTTGAACGCATCGGAACCTCATGGCACCCGGGGGACGGCGCTGGTGATCGAGGACCTGGATGGGGACCTCGCCGCCCTCCAGGACGTCCTCGGGCGCCTGGGGTACGACGTCCTTCCGCTGGAGGAGCCGGCCCGATCGGCCCCGGACTCCTGGGATCACCGCGCCCGTCTCGTCGTGCTGTGCGCGGACGTCAAGAACGGCTTCAACCTCTGCCTGAAACTGAAGAAGCATCCGGTCTGGAAGCGGATTCCCCTGATCCTGACCACCGGGAAGGCGAGTCCCGAGGTCATCCGGAAGCACCGGCTGCTTCCCACCCGGGCCGACGCCTACCTGTTCAAGCCCCTGAAGGCCGAGGAACTGGTCCAGGCCGTCCGGGAGGTCCTTCCCGAGGACTTCCAGGCGCCCCTCGCCGCTCACCCGGAGCACGAAACCGAACTCCCCGTGGGCGCGGTGGCGGAACGAACGCTGGTCTCCCCTGGTCAACTGGAAAACGCGGTCGTCAACTACGTCGAAGAGGAGGTCCGGACGATCCGGTCCACGCTGGAACGCCTGATCAGCGAGAAGCCTCCCACCGGCCCGGTCCCGGTTCCCGGGATCGACCCGGCCGAGTTCCAGACCCGCCTGGAGGAGGTCCGGGCGCTGGCCCGCCAGCAGGCCGAGGCGGCCTTCGCCGTCGAGCGGGAACGGCTCCGGACCGAGGCACTGCAGCACCAGGCCCTGGCCCTGGAGGCCCGGGGACAGGTCGAGGAGGTCCGCAAGGACCTGGCGGAAGCGCGGCGGATGCTGGCCGAGGCCCAGGCCCGGGCCGAGGAGGCCCGCATGGAGACCGCCGAGGTGAAGGGCCGCCTGTCCGAGGCGCTGGAACGGCAGGAGGAACTCCGGGCGGAACTGGACCAGACCACGCTGCTGTTCGAGCGGCTGGAGGCCGGCTACAAGGACGCCCAGCGGAAGGTGGAAGCGGAGCGGGACGCCGCGCTGGAGGAGGCGGCCCGACTGGAGGCGGCACTGGAGGAGGCGCGGGAGAAGGCCGAGACGCAGTGGAAGACCGCCCTGGAAGAGGCCCGGGCCGCCGAGGCCGCCAGCACCCAGGAAGCCGAGAAGATGCGCAAGGAACTCCAGACGATGAAGAAGCGCCTGGAGGCCGCGACCGCCGCCGGGGCCAGGGTGGCCGAACTGGAGAGCGAGGTGGACGCCCTGACCCAGCAGCTGGAGACCGCCCGCCAGGCCCTGCAGGATTCGGAATCGCTGCGGCAGGCGGAAGCCGAGGCCCGGCAGGAGATCGAGGAACTGAGGTCCCGGATCGATCAGGCCCGGAGGATCCTGGAGGGTGGCCGATGAGGATTCCCGCCGGCGCGCTGATTCCCGGTCTGGTCCTGCTCTGCGCCGCGTGTTCCCCGGGGGTCGGGGACTCCTGCGCGAGCAACTCCGACTGTGGCACCGAACTGACCTGCGATCGGTCCCAGCCCGGGGGCTACTGCACCCGGACTCCCTGCGTCCGTTCCGGGTGCCCGTCCAACGCCGTCTGCGTGGTGTACGGGGACCAGATCTCCTACTGCATGGCCCTGTGCGGGCCCTTCGCCTTCTGTCGTCCCGAGTACACCTGTCTGGAAAACCACCCCCGGGCCGGCGAGGAGGGAGGAACCTACCCGGCCTTCTGTTCCCCGGCTCCCGCGCCGGCATCGGAGTCCCGGGACGTCCCGCCGGCCGACACCCCCTGATCCCGCCCCTCCGGGCCCGGATGGAACAATCCCCGTGCACTCGTCGATCCCGCTCCGGACTGCCGGCGTTTGACCCATGCCCGGGAAAGGCCTAGACTCCGCCTGCGAATCGCCCCTTGTGCCCGGGGCATCCCTGGGGGATCCGCCGGGCCAACAGGAGGTCCATGGAACCGAAGACCCTCGCGAAGGCCCCCCGCAGGACCGGAAAGGCGCCGCCCCTTCCCGATGCCTTCCAGGAACCCCGGGCGCTGGCGGCCGCGATCCTCGAGGCCGCCTGGTCGAAGAACGCCTACCAGACCCGGGCGATCCAGGTGGGGAGCCTGGTGGACTACACGGACATCTTCCTGATCCTGACCGGCCGGTCGGACCGGCATGTCCGGGCCATCGCCGACGAGATCGAGGCCCGGATGAAGCAGCAGGGAGTCCTCCCCCTGGGGATCGAGGGCCGGCAGGCGAACACCTGGATCCTGCTGGATTACGGGGACGTGGTGGTCCACGTCTTCGAGAAGTCGGCCCGGGACTACTACAACCTGGATCACCTCTGGGGCGAGGCGCCGCCGATTCCCGTCGAGGAGCCCGTCTGGGTGAAGGACTTCGCCCGGTCCGAGGACTCGGGGGACTGGTAGCCTCCCTGCATCCCCTCCGGGGACTCCGGCGAATCCTCCGGGAACTGTCGGCCGCCGCCTTTCCGGCTTCCTGCGGCGCCTGCGGCGCTCCGGTTTCCCGGGAGGACGAGATCCCGGACCTCGTTCCCCTCTGCCGACCATGCCGGGAGGCCCTGGTCGCCGCGCCGGACGGCTGTCCGGGATGCGGCCGGCCGGTCCCCGTCCCCGAAGATCCCTGTCCCGGCTGCCGGGCCGATCCCCCCCCCTTCCGCAGCCTGTCGGCGGTGACCGTCTATGGCGGCACCGGCCGGGCCCTCGTGATCCGCCTGAAGCACGGCCGGCGACCCGACCTGGCCCGGCCGCTCGGGACCTGGATGGCCGTCCTGGCCCACCGCCGAAGGCTGACCGGCCCGAACACGGTGGTGGTGCCCGTGGGGCCCTGGCCGGCACACACCCTGAAGCGTGGGTACTCGGCCCCGGTGCTGCTGGCCCGGGAGGTGGCCCGCCGGACCGGCACCGGCTGGATCCCGGACCTCCTGGTCCGCGTCCGTCCTCCGGGCGACCCCCACGGGAGCCGCCGGGAACGCGCCGAGGCGGCGAGGGAGGCCTGGACCCTCCGGCGTCCCGGCCGCGTGTCCGGACGGGACGTGCTGCTGGTGGACGACGTGGTGACCACCGGGGCCACGGTGTCGGAAGCCTCCCGGCTGTTGATCCGCGCCGGGGCCCGGCAGGTGGACGTGCTGGCCCTGGCCAGGGTCGATTGACCGGAGGCCCCATCGGCCATAGGGTTCGCGCTGGCCGGGGGCGGCGGGCCTCCGGCGGACCGTTCCCGCGACGAGGGGGGCCGATGACCTGGAATCTGGCATGGGGACTGGGACTGGCGGTCGTGGCGCTGGCGCTGGGGGCCCTGCGGGCGGACCTGGGAAGCCTGTCGATGGCGGGGCGAGCCTGGAAGGCGGTCCGGGTGCTGCTGCTGGCACTGGGCATCGCGGTGCTGTTCGACCTGGTGCCGGTCCCGCGGATCGGCGAGGAGGAAGGGCCCCCGGTGGCATGGCGCACCGACGTGGAGGAGGCCCTGGCCGAGGCCCGGACGACAGGCCGGATGGCCATCCTGGACGCCGGGGCCGAATGGTGCGCCGCCTGCAAGGAACTGGAGCGGAAGACCTTCCGGGACCCGGCGGTCGTCGAGGCCCTGAAGGACTTCGTGGCGATCCGCGTGGACATGACCGACTTCGATCCCGCCCAGCAGCGCCTGGAGGCCCTGGGCATCCAGGTCTCCTCGCTGCCCTACGTGGCCTTCTTCCTCCCCGACGGGCGCCTGAATCCCGGGGTCACGCTCCGGGACTACGAAGCCCCCTCGGCCTTCCTTCGCCGGGTCTCCCAGGCCGGGACCTGGCAGCAGGAGGAAGGGGGGCCCGTGGCCCGCTGGCTGGCGGAGAAGGGCATCCTCTGGGCGATGCTGCTGGCACTGCTGGCGGGCATCGGGGTCAGCCTCACGCCCTGCGTGTACCCGATGATCCCCGTCACGCTGGGCGTCCTGGGAGCCCGGGGATCCGGGGACGGCCCGGCGCCGTCCCTGGGATACCGGGTCGGAAGGGCGGCGGTCTTCGTCCTGGGCATGGTGATCACCTACGCGGCGCTGGGGGTCGCTTCGGCCCTGCTGGGAAAGGGGTTCGGTTCCTGGATCCAGCACCCGGCCGTGACCCTGGCGATGGCGGCCCTGTTCGCGGCCCTGGCCCTGTCCTACCTGGGATTCTTCGCCCTGGACCTCCCCGAGGGAGTGAAGGCCCGAATGGGGGCCCGGAGGGGGGGGCTCCTGGGACTGGCCCTGGTGGGAGGGACCACGGGACTCCTGGCGGCGCCCTGCGCCGGTCCGGTGGTGGTGGGGATCCTGGCCGTGGTGAGCGCCACCCAGTCCATCGGCCTCGGCCTCGCCTTGATGCTGTCCTTCGGCACCGGCCTGGGAATCCTTTTCTTCGCCCTCGGGGTGTCCAGCGCCCTGGTGGCCCGGCGGCCCAGGAGCGGCCCCTGGATGGAACGCATCGAACTGGCCCTGGCCACGGGCCTGCTGATCGTGGCCCTCTACTACGGCCGGCTGGGCCTGGGCCTGTGAAGGGCCCGGTCCCTTCGACCGGACATCCGTTGCGGATCTTTCCTTCGTCCCGGTTTCCTGCTACCTTCGCGCCGCCTCGAGGCGTCCGTGGGCGATGGAACCGCAGGTCCCGATCCAGGCAGTCGTCTTCGACTTCGACGGCACGCTGGTGGACACGATGGGCGGCTTCGCGGACATCGCCGCAGGAATCCTGCACCGCACCTACGGAATGGACCCGACGGAGGCCCGCCGGCAGTACCTGCTGACCTCGGGCCTGCCCTTCGACCAGCAGGTGGAAATCATCCGCCCCGGGGATCCGCGGAACCGGGACGCGGTGGCCGAGTTCGAGTCCGCCAAGCAGGAGGGCTTCTTCCGGGAACGGTTCTCCGGGGACGTCCGGAAGACCATCCGGGGCCTGCGGTCCCGGGGATTCCGGTGCATCGTCTCGTCGAACAACTTCCAGCACCTGATCGACCGGTTCGTGGCCCGGGAGTCCGACTGCCCCTTCGACCTGGTGCTGGGAGCCGCCCCGAACTTCTACAAGGGGCGGGACCATTTCCTCCGGGTCCAGGAGGTCTTCGGCCTGCGGCCCGACCAGCTGCTCTACGTGGGGGACTCCCTGAAGGATGCCGAGAAGGCACTGGCCAACGGAGTCGCCTTCATCGCGCGCCTGGGGACCTTCCGCCGGGAGGACTTCGAGGCCCGCTTCCCGGGGGTCCGGGCGATCGAACATCTCTCCCAACTGCTGGACGTGCTGCCATGAACCGACCGTCGTCCGTGATCCTGCTGGCCGCGGGCCTGGGAAACCGCCTGCGCCCCCTGACCGAGTCCCTGCCCAAGGCCCTGGTCCCCTGCGGCGGCTGGCCGCTGCTGGCCTACGACCTGGAGTTCGCCCGGCGGGCCCTCGCCCCCGGGGGGAAACTGGTGGTCGTCACGGGCCACCTCCGGGAACTGGTCGAGGAATACCTCGCCCGGGCGGCCCCCGAGGCCATCGCCGTCCACAACCCCGACTACGAGAAGGCGAACCTGCTGTCGGTCGCCGCGGGGCTCCGGGAGGTGGAAGGGGACTTCCTGCTGATGAACGTCGACCACATCTACCCCCTGGCCTTCGCCGACCGGATGACCCGGAGCGACGGGGACGTCGTCTGCGCGGTGGACCACGACCGTCCGCTGGGTCCCGACGACATGAAGGTCGGCCTGGATGCCCGGGGACGGGTGGCCCGGATCAGCAAGCGCCTGGAGACCTGGGACCTGGGCTACATCGGCATGACCCTCGTGCGCCCGGCCGGATTGCCCCGGTGGCGGCAATGCTTCGACCGGCTGCTGGCCGAACGACCCGCCACCGCGGTGGCCGAGGAGGTGATCCAGGCCCTGGCCGACCAGGGCACCCCCGCCCAGGTGTGCGACCTCTCGGGGCTGTCCTGGCTGGAGGTGGACACCCTCGAGGACCTGGAGGCCGCCGAGACGCGGCTGGCCGAGTGCCCCGACCTGATCCACCGGGACTGGAACTCCCCCCGATGAAGCGTCCCCCACCGGTTCCCCCGCGGACCACCGGAGGCCGACCGGCCCCGGCGGACCGGCCGATCCTCGGGTTCGACCTGGGCGGGTCCCGCCTGAAGGCGGGAGTCGTCCTGCGCGGCGGCGTGGTCCGGATGGAGGTCCGGGACCTGCCCCGGACCGGACGGTCGCCCGGGGCCACGCTGGACTTCCTGGTCGAGGGGTTGAGGGACCTCCTGGTCCGGGAAGGGATCCGGGAGCAGGACCTGCTGGGCCTGGGCGGCGGAATGGCCGGGGCGATCCGGTTCCCGCAAGGCATCGTGGTCCAGTCGCCCCACCACCCCGAGTGGCGGGGGTTTCCCCTGAAGAAGGCCTTGCGGGAACGCCTGGGGATCCGCCGGGTCGTGGTGGACAACGACGCGAACGTGGTGGCCCTGGGGGAAGCCCGGCACGGGGCGGCGATGGGAGACCCGGATTTCCTGTGCCTGACCCTCGGGAGCGGCATCGGCGGTGCGGTGGTGCTGGGCGGCGAACTCTGGCGGGGAACCCGGGGCATGGCGGGGGAGTTCGGCCACATGCCGGCCCGGCCGGGAGGCCGGCGCTGCGCCTGCGGAAGCCGCGGCTGCCTGGAGCAATACGCCTCGGCGGAATCCCTGCGGCGCTTCGCCCGGGAACAGCGGCTGGTTGCTCGGGGCGTGATCCCCCCGGGGCCCGATGCGCCCCGGTCCCTGGTGGAGGCGGCCCGTTCGGGGAACCCGGAGGCATTGCGGGCCTTCGACGAGATGGGGCACTGGCTGGCCGCGGGCATCGCGACGCTGGTCCAGGCCCTGGACGTGCCGCTGGTGGTCATCGCGGGGGGCCTGGCCGCGGCCTTCCCGCTGTTCGAGGGCCGGCTGATCCGGGAGGTCGGGGGGCACGGCCTGGCGCCGCTGCTCCAGGGAATCCGGATCCGCCCCGGGACCCTCGGGGATGCGGCGGGAGTCCTGGGCGCGGCCTCGCTGCTGGCAGCGGGGCCGACGGAACGCGGTCGGGGCGTCGGGAATTTGCCCCTCGATCCCGGGGACCGCTAGCATCAGGGGCGGTCCCCCCGGAGGTTGCTCCATGGAAGGCGATGCACCGCGAACCGCGGAAGCCCGCCGGATCGATGCCAGGCAACTGCTGGAGATCCATGCATTCCTGGCCTGCCAGGGGCCCGAGGCCTTCCAGCCGTCGGTGGCCTGGTTCCGCCTGATGCCCGACGCCCGGCAGGGGGCCCTGGTGGACTGGCTGCTGGACCCGGCGCACCGCCAGGAGGCCTCGGCACTGGTGGGAAGCGAGTGGGGGCGGGTCCTGGAGGGGTCGGACCGGGACGGATTCGCCCGGATGGGGAGCCTGCTCCCGTGCCTGGCTTCCTGCGACGCGGCGCTCGGGTTCCGGGTCCTTCAGGCCACGGCCGAGGCGGTGGGACCCTCGGCTCGGAAGGCCTTCGGGGAGGCCCTGCTGGCCCTGGCCCTTTCCCGGGGGACGACCCGCGAGCCAAGGACCGCGGCACCGACCTCCGTGGAAGACCTGCTGGACGTGCTGTTCCGGGCCATGGCTCGCCTGCCGATGGATGCCGAGGGCCAAGCCCGGTGCTTCCTGGCCCTGACCCAGGACGCCGGGGAGGAAATCGGCGAGATCCTGGTCCGCAGCGGCCTGTTCCCAAGGGATCCCGAGGCCCAGGGGCTGATCCTGGCCGACGGGCATCCCCGGGCCATCGAGGAACTCCTCCGGGGAGCGATGGTGCGCCCCGGGGGGAAGGCCGATCTCTTCCAGGCCTGCCGGATGATGCTGTCCCGGGACCTGGTGACGGCCATCCCGGCCCTGGGCCGCGCGATGGACGTCATCGGTGGCCAGTCCCCCGGCCTTCAGCCGCTGGAGGCCCTCTTCCGGGCGGCCCTGCTTCCGGCCCTGGAACGGGCCCCCGTCGAGATCCTGGGCCACGTGGTCCCGGAACCATCGACCCCCGGGACCCTGCGCCTGGTCTCCCAGATCGTCCCGGGTCTTCCGCCGGACCGGCGATCCTTCCTCTGCGACCTGCTGCTGGATCGCTGCGATCAGGCGCTCCGGGAGGGTCGGGTGGGCACCGCCGAGGGCCCCCTCTTCGTGGACACGGTGGTCCAGGCGGCCGTGCTGCACCCCGATGCCGGTCGGGCGACCGAGCGGGTTCGCCGGATGCTGCTGGACGGGGCGGCCCTCTTCCGGGTCCACCTGTTCGGCAGCGCACGGCCCCGGGAGGATCTCTTCGACGCGGCGATGGCCTTCGAGCAGGTGGTCGCTGACCTGGACGCCGAGTTCCGCCGTCGGAGGTCCCTGGCCTACTCGCTGGACAGCGTGATGCCGATGGTCCGGTCCCTGGCCCACCCGCCCCAGATCACCTGGGCCGAGTAGCCGTCCCCGGCACGGACCCGCCGATCCCCCAGGAGCCCCGACAGATGCCGGGCCGGGGAAGTCCCGTCACTTCCTGGGGGCGCTGGACGGGGCCTTTCCGGAGGCCGGGGTCTTCGCCTGGGCCTTCCGGAGGGCGATCCGGATCTCCTTCACCTCCACCGTGAGTTCCTTCAAGGCCTCCTGGATCGCCTCGACCTGGTCGGTGGTCGGGACCCGCAGGAACGCGACGGCCTCCTCCCGCAGCAGGGCCAGCGGCCGGGCCAGTTCCGGAGCCCGGAGCCGTTCCATCAGTTCGGGCAGGGGCAGCCTGCCGTACTGGTCCAGGAGCCCCTTCAGGTGCAGTCCCGAGAAGGCCTGGGCCACCCGCTGGCGCCGCTCCTCGAGGATCTGGCGTCCCGCCTCCAGGGCCTTCTGGCCCTCGCTGAGGGCCTGGCGTCCCCGGGAGGCCACCTGGTCCTTCACCTGCCGTCCCTTGGAGGTCAGCCCCGAGAGCCGCTCGGCGGACTGGTCCAGAAGCCCCTTCACCTGGGAACCGATCGCCTTGGCCGTCATCGAACCCTCCTGGAAATTCAGAGTGCAACGGGAAGATAACGCATCGCGTCAATCCTGTCAAGCCGAGTGTTTGAGGGCGGTTGCGGGTGCTGCAACCCCTTGGCCTCCCCGCGCGATCCGGGACCGGGACTCCCGGCGGCAGGCCGACCCGGGGATCCCGGCACGCGGATGGCGGAGGGATTTCGCCACGGGGACCCGCGGGACAGGGAAGGTCTTCCGATCCGGGGAGTCGAGGCCGCCGGCGGGTCTCAGAGGCCCAGCAGTTCCTTGCGCCGGGCCTCGGAGGCCGCCAGCACCTCCCGGTGCAGACTCCCCCCGTTCGCGTCCATCGTCACAACGACCGGGAAGTCCTCCACCTCCAGGACCCAGAAGGCCTCGGGCACCCCGAACTCCTGGAGCATCCGGACCTCCCGGACCCGGCGCACCCGCCGGGCCAGCAGGGTGCCCGCCCCGCCGACCGCGTGGAGGTACACCGCGCCGTGCTGCTGCAGCGCCCGGCTGGTCTTCTCCCCCATGCCGCCCTTGCCGATCACCCCGGCGATGCCATACCGGGCGATCACGTCGGCCTGGTAGGGCTCCTCCCGGTTGGAGGTGGTGGGCCCGGCGGAGACGACCCGCCACCCCTCCCCCTCCTTCACCATGATGGGCCCGCAGTGGTAGATGAACGCCCCCCGGAGCAGGTCCGCGTATTCCGGGCGGAACTCCTCCACCAGGAACTTGTGGCCCATGTCCCGGGCGGTCACGACGGTCCCGGTCAGCAGCAGTTCCTGCCCGATGGTCAGGCCCCGGAGGACCTCCTCGGACACGGGCATCCGAAGGCGCAGCGGTTCGTTGGCCATCCTCGTCCCCCTCTACAAGACCTTGCCGACGCCGTTCCGGACCTCCAGCCGGCGGCGGCGATCCGCCCAGCAGCCGTAGGCGATGGACACGAAGAACGACGCGGGATGGCGATGCTTCCACCCCACCTTGACCGCCAGGACCGTGGTCCGTCCCCCGAACCCCATCGGCCCGACTCCGAGACGGTTGCAGTCCCGGACCAGCCGGTCCTCCAGTTCCGCCAGCAGCGGATCCGGGTTCACGTCGTCCAGGGGCCGCAGCAGTTGCCGCTTGGCCCCGGCGTATCCCCCGGCCCGGTCGCCCCCGATGCAGACCCCGAGTACCCCCGGGGCGCACCCGTGCCCCTGGGCCTGGTGCACCGCGTCCACCACGCAGCGATAGACCCCCTCCAGGTCCCGGCCGGCCTTCAGCGACGCGTCGGGAAGCCGGTACTGGGCGCCGGTGTTCTCGCTTCCGCCGCCCTTCAGCAGCAGGTCGATCACCAGGCGGTCGTCGGTCGCGGGCTCGAACTCGACGTGGGGTAAATCCACGCCCAGGTTGTCCCCGGTGTTCCTGCCGGTCACGGGGTGCACGGAGTTGGGCCGCAGGGACCCCTCCTCCGTCGCCAGGCGGATGGCCTTCTGGAGCGCCTCCCGGACCTCCTCGGGGTCCATCCCCCGGGGCAACTGGACGAAGAAGGTCGTCAGACCCGTGTCCTGGCAGATGGGAGTCCCCGCCTCCCGGGACATCTCCACGTTGCGGATCATCGCGTCCAGGACGTTCCAGGCCGTGCCCCCCTCGGTCTCCTCCTCCCGGGCCTTCCGCAGCCACCGCTCGACGTCCGGCGAAAGGTCCGTGGAGGTCCGACGGATCAACTCCAGAGCCCAGTTCACCAGGGAATCCATTCCCTCCTCCTTCGGGTGTCGTGGAGAAACTGGCACAACCCCGACCCGCCGTCAACGACGGTTCCCATGGCCCACCGGGCATTTCCGGGAAGAACCGGCGACGGAACCCCGAGTTTGTGGTATGCAGGTCGCCGGGCTTCCGGGAAGGGACGATGCGGATTCTGCTGGTGGCCCCTGGCGGCCGGGAGGACCTCCTGGCGTCCGTGATGCGGGAGATCCCCTACCTCGACAGCCCCGCCTTCTTCGCTCCCCATGCCCTGGCCGCGGTCGCGGCGGTCACCCCCGGAGACCACGAGGTGCGGATCCACGACGAGAACCTCCGGGGCCCGGTGGACGACCTGATCCGAAGGGAATCCTTCGACATCCTGGGGGTCACGCTGACCACCAACCAGTTGCACCGGACCGCGGAGATCCTGGACCTGGCCCGGGGTTCGCCCGTCCACAAGGTCATCGGGGGCATCGGGGCAGGGGCGATGCTCCCGGTGCTCCAGTCGAAGGCCGACACCCTCTTCCTGGGCGAGGTGGAGGACAGCTGGCCCCGGTTCCTTCTGGACTTCCAGGCGGGACGGCCGCTGCCGGTGTACCAGACCCTCGTGCGACCGGACATGGCCCGGACCCCGGCGCCCCGGTGGGACCTCCTGGGAGGCGACCTGTCCCGGTACGGGGCCGTGTCGGTGCAGACCGCCCGGGGATGCCCCTTCGACTGCGACTTCTGCGACGTGCTGTTCACCTATGGCCGCAAGGTCCGCCAGAAGCCCCTGGACCGGGTGCTGGAGGAGGTGGTCCAACTGGAGCGGCGGGGAGCCAAGATGGTGCTCTTCGCCGACGACTGCTTCGCCGCCGACCGGGCCTACGTGAAGGACCTGCTCCGGCGGCTGGCGGCCCTGAACAACTCCTTCCGGGTGCCCCTGGGC
This sequence comes from Myxococcota bacterium, assembly GCA_017994695.1. GTDB lineage: Bacteria > Myxococcota_A > UBA9042 > DTJE01 > DTJE01 > JAGOKF01. Next base: position 41,731 of record JAGOKF010000016.1, read on the forward strand.
TTCCTGACCCAGGTGGACCTGACCGTGGCCGACGACGAGGAACTGCTGGAACTGCTGGCCGACGCGAACTTCCTGGAGGTCCAGGTGGGGGTCGAGTCCACGCATCCCGCATCCCTGGAAGACCTGGGCAAGCGCCAGAACCTCCGCCGGGACCCGATCCAGGCCGTGCGGAGGATCCAGTCCTACGGCATCTCGGTGATGGCCCACTGGATCATCGGGTCCGATTCGGACGACCTGTCGGCCTTCCAGCGACTCCGGGACTTCCTGCGGGAGGCCCGGATCACCCACCACCATGCCCATCCTCTGATCGCGCCCCCGGGGACCCGCCTCTGGTACCGTCTGCGACGCCAGGGCCGCATCGTGACCTTCACCGACGAGATGCGCGACCGCCTGGACGTGGCGACCAACGTGGTCCCGCTCCGGATGACCCGCCTGGAACTGATGGAGGGCCTGGCGGCCCACTGGGAAGGCCAGGAGGACCCGGACTTCGCGATGGAACGGATCCTGGGATTCCTCCGGGAGGTGGATCGGATTCCCCGGGTCCGGGAGGCCCGCCTGGCCTCCCTCTGGCGGGACCGGAGCGTGATGGCGAAGGCCACGGCCTGGTACGCCTGGAAGGCCCCGAAGGCCTTCCGGAAGGTCTTCTTCGCGACGCTGGAGGAGACCCGCCGGCGGGCCCCGGCCCTGATGCCCCGAATGATGTTCGTGGTCACCTCCTGGGTGATGGACGTGCTGCGGTCCCGCAAGGCGGCCCGGATGGCCCGGCTCCAGGCGGACTTCGAGCGGTCCCACCCCGAGGTCGTGCGGCCCCTTCCCCGGGAGACCCCCATCGCCGGAACCCTGCGGGATCAGGGTCGGCCCATCGTGGAAGAGGCCTGGAACCGCCTCCGGCCCGCGGCCCGGGACCTGGAGGATCTGACCCGGGGCATCCTGGAGGCCCTGATGGACTTCAACGACCGGTTCGGGGCCACCCTCAAGGACCTCGACGAGGCGTCCCGGGACGGCCTGCGGCTGGCCTGCGACCGCGTGATGGCCCGAAGGGCCTCCCTCCCCTCCCCGGGGACGGCCCGTCCCGATCCGCTCCCGGCGACGATGCCCGCCGGCTATCCCCGGGACGTGCTGGACGCCCTGGAACGCATGCTCCAGGTGTCCAGGGGCACTGAGGATGCCCTGTCCCCGGTCCCAGGGCGGTGATCACGGGGAGGCGGCGCTGCCGTTCTTCAGGCAGTTGCGGCCCCGGCGGCAGAGGCGGCTGCACTCGAAACCGCGGATCACGTAGTCCTCGCGGTAGAGCAGCGAGGCGATGACCTCCATCAGGGCCAGGGCGTCCTTGTAGTAGATGGACCGCCGGAGCAGGTCGTCGGAAAGGTCCAGGGGGGCGAAGGTCTCCCGGAAATACTGGAGCTCCTGCTCGTTCTGGGCATGGAACTGGGCGTCCTCGTGGTGGAGCCGGTTGTCGTACTTCCGGACGATGCCGTGGAAGATCGTCCAGAGGGGGGCGCCCGGATGCAACTGCCCCTCCTGGACCCGCCACAGCCCCTGGATCTCCAGCACGAACTTCCGGAGGGCCACGGTCAGGTAGGTGAGCAGCGGGAACAGCGGCTCCTCGATGTCCACGTCGTGGGCCATCCGCAGCATGGCCTGGAAGGTGGCCTTGCCGTTCTTCTTGAACAGCTTGCGCAGCGTCGCCTCCAGGCGCGGGTCCGCCCTCCGGGCCCGGACCTCGGCCATCATCTGCTTGGCATTGTTCAGGATGAAGAGGTTCTTGAAGCACTGGTAGAGCTTCTCTTCGTCGGGGTAGTTCTCGATGGTCTGGATGTTGTGCATCCGGTCCGCCAGTTTCACCAGCGTCGCGGCGACCCGGATGTCGGGGTCCGGGTGGGTGAAGATGCCCGAAATGGACTTGTAGTACAGGTCCGCCTTGTGCCGGGTCAGCACCCAGACGACTTCGACCACCCGCTCGGCGATGTCCCTCGGGAAGAGGGTCCTCTCGGCGAGGCGCACCACCTCGGTGGCCAGCCTGGCGCGGCACTCGGCTTCCACCTCGGGCCCGCTGCGCCCGCAGGCCTTCTCCCGGTCGATGGCATCCTCCATCACGTCGTGGAGCAGGCCCGCGACGATCACGTAGGGCTGGGATGCCGCCTGCTTCAGGATCCACGCCACGTTGGTCGGGTGAGTGAAGGCCGCCTCGTGGTTCTTCCGGGGAGGCATGTCCCGGTAGAGACCCTCCGCAAGGCCGTATGCCAGTTGCACGAACCGGAGGTCCGGGTCCGACAGTCCGTGGGTCAGCACCTCCCGGGGCACCGGCTCCCGGTACGGCCGCCAGATCTCGACCTCCTCGAACACCGCCCGGGCCGTGTCCGCCATGATCCCTCCAGGACCCGCCGGGGGCATCTTGGCAAAAACCGACGGGGAATGCCAGGAGGAAACCGGCAGGGAAGCCCGGTCGGGAAGGGATGGGAGCGCGGTCCCCGGGGCCGGTTCCCCCGAGGTTTCTGCCCCCGAGGTCGGGGAGCCCACGGATCGGTCCCCCTCACCGGCGGCAGACGACCCGGTTTCGCCCCTCGGCCTTGGCCCGGTACAGAGCCTCGTCCGCCTGCCCGACCAGGTCCTCGGCGCGGCGCATCCCCGGTTTCAGTGTCGTGACGCCGATGGAGACCGTCACGGTCAGAGGCCCGGCGGGAAGGGGCAGGTGGACGCCCTCGCAGCCCCTCCGGATCCGCTCGGCGACCTGGCGGGCCCCTTCGAGATTCGTGTGGGGCAGCACCACGGCGAACTCCTCCCCTCCGTACCGCCCGGCCACGTCCGATTCCCGGAGGGTGGCCCGCACGGTGTCCGCGATCATCCGGAGCACCCGGTCCCCCACCGGGTGGCCATGGCGGTCGTTGACCGCCTTGAAATGGTCCGCGTCGATCATCAGCACCGCCAGGGGCACCTGGTGCCGGACCGCAAAGGCTGTCCACTCCGACAGGAGGCTCATCAGGGCCTTCCGGTTGTAGAGGCCCGTGAGCCCATCCCGGAGGGCGTCCAGGGCCACCTGGTCCCGGAGGCGGAACTGCCGGACCAGCAGGGCCGCGACGTCGCACAGCGTCCGGACGCCGTGCATCGCCCCCACCCGCCGGAATCCGCCCCGGGCCAGCACCAGGGCCCCAAGGGGATCCGGCGACCCGACGGGCATCACCATCAGGGCGTCTCCGGCGTCCAGGTCCAGGTCCCGCGGCCCCCCGAGCACCGATCCGTCCCGGGTCCCCGATCGGGTCAGGCTCGTGGGCACCACGGTCCCGGACCGGAGGGCGACCCCCACCAGCCCCCGGTCCACCGGGAAACGCACTCCCGACAGAGCCTCGGCGTCGGCCCCGAAGACCGCCCGGACGGTCCCCTCCTCGTCGGAGGGCCCGGCGGTGCAGACCAGGGCCAGGGACGAACCCGTCAAATGGGCGGCGGATTCGGCCAGCAGGCGCAGGCAGGTCTCCTCGGACTGGGCCGCGAGGAGCGCCCGGGCCCCCTCCACCGCCTTCCCGAGCCCCTCGGCGACCCGCCGCGATTCCCGGAGTTCCCTCGCCTGGGCCCGGAGGCCCACCAGGCCCCGGGCCCCTTCGATCAGGGCCTCCAGGTCCCGGTCCGCCAGGGGGCTCTCCCGGCGATCGGCCCAGAAGAGGCTGCCCTCGACGGGGACCGCCGCCGCTCCCGCCAGCATCAGCGGCCGGGTGGAGCCGGGAACCCGCAGGGCCCTGGGCGGGTTCGGATCGAGTCGGAGGGCCCTCTTCTGGGCCACGGCGGCCGCGGCGACACCCAGGTCCCCGGTGGTCTCCCCCTCGGGCGGCTCCCCGGGACGGGGTTCCCCGTCCCGGGCGACCAGGCGCCAGCGCCCCGCTCCCGCCTCCTCCCACCAGGCCAGCGAGGAGAGGCCGAGGGCCTTGCGGATCGCCGCCAGCAGGGACCTGGCGATCCCGTCGGGGTTGTCGTCTTCCCCCACTTCCACCCCGTCCGTTCCGCGGTCTGCGGCCATTATAGCGGGTTCCTGAAGCGCCGAGGCCGGTGCCGATGCCCTGACGCTTTGACTCCCGGCCGCCCGCGGAGGAAGATTGGTCAACTCCAGGCCGGAGCCCAGAGGTCATGGACACCGGGACTCGACCTTCCATCTGGTTCCTCTCGTGGGGGCTGCTGGCGGCCCTGGCCATCCCGCCGGTCCCCCTCCGGGCGGCGGAGCCCACCTCGGTGCTGTCCTCCGGCGATCCCGGCGACCCCTTCGACGGGATGCTGACGGTCCGGTACGGCTGGGACACGCGCCGGGGCAGGGTGAGCCGGGAATTCCTGTGCACCCCGGGACTGCCGGGGTGCCCCGGGTCCCCGGCCCTGGTGTACCGGTCGGAACTGGCCACGGATCGCACCCGCCACCGGATGGACATCGACCTCCGCCTGGGCCTGTGGCACGACCTGGAACTCTTCGTCTCCCTGCCGCTGGTGCTGGGCGATCGGACCGACGTCTCCTACGCCCCGGGCGTGACGCCCCTGAACTCCACGGTCGATCCGGCCTCGGGGATGTCGCTGCTGAAGGCCGGCACTCCGGGACACGCCCGGAGCGGTTTCGGGGACATGACGCTGGGGATCCGCTATGCGCCCCTCTGCCAGTGGAGGCACCCGGAACAGCCCAACCTGGCCCTCTCCCTGGCCTGGACCGCGCCGACGGGACGCCTGAAGACCGCCGACAACGGCCAGGTGGGCATGGGCCTCCACGGCCTGCGCCTGGACATCGCGGGCAGCCGGCGCTTCGGGTTCGTCGAGCCCTACCTGGGACTCTTCGGACAGGTCTGGATCCCCGGGAGCAGCACGCTGTTCCGGAACTGGAACCCCGCCACCCAGGAACGGGTGGCGCCGGGGCCCTCGGGGGGCCTGTCGGCCGGAACCGAGTGGTTCCCCTGGATCCGGGTCCGGGAGGATGGACGGCCCGAGCGGTTCGTCGCCATCGACGTGGGACTTGAGGCCGCCTATCACTTCGCCGGGAGGGAGCAGACGGACCTCTTCGAGGCCCTCGGGACCTCCCCCTGCCGGTCGAACCCGGCCTGCGTCTCGTCGCTGGCCGCCAAGCCCCTGATGGCCTACGACCGGACGCTGGACGGCAAGGCCCAGGCGATTTCCTTCATGGACGGGGTCACCGACGTGAGCCCCTACGGAACGGTGGGCGTCCACCTGGGGGTCACCGCCCAGCCGATCCGCCATGTCGCCCTGTCCCTGTCCTTCCGGTACGACCGGGAAACCTCCCACTTCCTGACCTGGGCCAACACGGGGGTCAACAGCGACGCGAACAACCGCACCATCGAACTGTCGAACAACCAGGGCGTCAACGAGTACAACCCCGTGTATAACGGCGACGTGGACGAGCCCGGACGCCGCCTGCGATCCGACGGCGTGGACGTCTTCCAGGTGATCCTGGCGATCTCGGGAAGGATCTGACCCGCCGATCAGGCCCCGGGACGCGGGAAGCGCTCCCGGAGGCGCCGGGCCACTCCCGGGGGCACGAACTGCTCGACGCTGCCGCCGAAGCAGGCCACCTCCTTCACGGCCGTGCTGCTGATGAAGAATTCCTCGGACCCCGCGACCAGGAAGACCGTCTCCACCCCCGATCGCAGCTGCCGGTTCATGTGGGCCATCTGGAACTCGAACTCGTAGTCCGACACGGCCCGGACTCCCCGGATGACCACCCGGGCCGGGATGCGGTCCAGGTAGTCCACCAGCAGTCCCTCGAAGGAATCCACGGTGACCCCGGGAATCCCCTCCAGGGCCTCCTGCAGCATCTCGACCCGCTCCTGCGGGGTGAACAGGCTGGCCTTCCGGACGTTGCTGGCGACCGCCACGACGACCCGGCCGAAGATGCGGGCCGCCCTCTTCACGATGTCCACGTGGCCATTGGTCACCGGATCGAAGGAACCGGGATAGACGACCTCGGTCATCCGGACGCCTCCTGGCAGCGGAAATAGGAAACCCGGGTATCGCCGTACTGGCGTTCCCGATCCTTCCGGAGGGCCCCGTAGACCGGGGAGACGTCCAGGCGGCGGGAGTGCTCGACCACCACGAAGGCCCCGGGAGCCGCCAGTCCCGGGGCCAGGGACAGCGACAGCAGGGTCTCGTCGTAGAAGCCGCCCTCCCAGGGAGGGTCCAGGAAGATCAGGTCGAAGGACTCGCCGCGCTGGTGCAGGCGGGAGATGGCCTGGAGGGCCGGGAGGTGGAGGACCTGGTCCGGGTCCATGCGGAGGCCCAGGCGGCGGGCGTTCTCCCGGAGGGCGTCCAGGGCCCGGGAGTCCGCATCGACGAAGACCGCCCGGGCGGCGCCCCGGGAGAGGGCCTCGAGGCCCAGGGCCCCGGACCCGGCAAAGAGGTCCAGCACCCGGGACCCCTCGACCCGCGACTGGAGGACGTCGAAGATCGCCTCCCGGACCCGCTCCAGGGTCGGGCGGATACCCCGTCCCCGAGGAGCGACGAGGCGGCGTCCCCCGAAGCGGCCAGAGACGATTCGCATGCGCTCCCCCGGGCGGGTCAGGATCCGGCCTCGATCAGGATGCGATACCGCTCGAGGATGGGCAGGTCGCCCCCTCGCCGCCGGATGTCCTCCAGCAGGGTCGAGGCCTCCTCGTAGAGCCCGGCGTCCACCAGGAACTCCAGGTTCTGGACGTCATCCTGCAACTCCGGCGGGACCGAGGCCAGGTCCATCCCGTCCCCGGGGCCCCGCAGGAAGGGCGCCACCGGTTCCACGACCGTCGCCTGGTCCAGGGAATCCATGCCCACCGACGCCGAGTCCTCCCGGACCACCAGGGGGACCGATCCGGCCTCCGCGCCGGTCCGGGAGGCCTGGACGGTCAGGGCGGGGCGCGGGGGCGCCGCGACGGGCGGAGGCTCCACCGCCTCCTCGAGGACCTCGATCGTCGAGATCTCGGGATTGGTGTCCTCGGTCACCTCGTCGATGGGAATCTCCTCGTCCAGGCGGACCTTTTCGGCTTCCAGGATCTCCCCCCGGGATTCCCCGTGGCCGTCCAGCACCAGTTCCTGTCCCAGGGGGACGGCGGGCACCGGGACGTATTGCAGCGCGGCGGTCGCCGACTGGTCCTGGGGATTCAGCCGGAGGACCCGCTGGAAGACCTCGTCCCGGTCCCGGATCAGCCCCGTGCGGTCGTATTCCCTGGCCAGGGCCTTCAGCACCGCCGCCGCTTTCTGGGGCTGCCCCAGGAACTCGAAGACGCCGGCCAGCAGGTCCAGGACCTCGGGGTCCGTCGGGCGGAGGCGATAGCAGACCTGGAGACGGGTCAGAGCCTTCAGGGCGTCCTTCTGGGCGATGTAGCGCTGGGCCAGGGCCTTGCAGATCTCGAAGTCGTCCGGCTGGTGGTAGAGGAGCCTCTCGGCCACCAGGATCGCCTCCTCTTCCAGTCCCGCCCGGATCAGAATGTCGTAGGCCGCCCGGAACTCGTGCACCGCCTCCTCGATCATCCCCTCCCGGCTGAACTCCTCCCCCAGTTCGATGCGCAGCCGGGCGTTGTCCGGGTCCAGTTCCAGCATCTTCTGGGCGGTCCGCAGCCGCTCCAGCGTCTGCCCCTGGCGGCCCAGCAGGGCGATCGCCTCCCGGTACTGGGCCACGGCCTCGGCCGTCAGCCCGATCTGCTGGTAGAGACCCGCCAGCGCCAGGTAGACCGACACGTCCTCCGGTTTCAGCCGCTGGACCTGCTTGTAGACCGCCACCGCCTTCAGCAGGAAGCCCTGGCCCGCGTAGAACCGGGCCACCTCCAGGAACACCGCCGTGGACCGGTCCCGGTCCCCCAGGCGGAAGAGCAGGTCGGCCACCTTCAGCTTGGTCCGGATGTCCGAGGGGTCGTCCCGGAGGACCCGCTCATACTCCCGGATGGCCTTCTTCAGGTTCCCCTTCGCCAGGTACTTGTGGGCCGCCGCGATGGCCTTCGTTCGATTGACCGTGCTCAAGGCCGACCTCGCTCATGCCTCCCGGGCCGCCCGGCGTCGCCGGACGCGGCGCAGGAGGCGCTTCAGCGTCCTCACCCGGGCCTCGCGCCGCACCTCCCGGGCACGGGAATCCCACAGTTCCCGCAGTTCCTGCGGAAGCCGCCCCTCCCGTTCCAGCATCTCCATCATCGACCGGGCCTTGGTCAGGTATCCCTGGACGATGTGAATCCGCACCAGGGTGGGCGTGGGTCGCATCCGACCGGTTCCCCCGGGGCTCCTCCCGGGCTGTTATGGCCGAGATTGATCCGTCCGTCAAGGTTCGGAACCCCCGGTCCGTCGGGCCTTCCCCCGGCGAACGCTGGGACCTTCGGGCGTTTTGTGCTACAGGAACGGGCCCTCGGGGCTGGAGGACCACCATGCGACTGATCGATGCCTGCCGGGGACGGCCCGTGGACACCACGCCGGTCTGGGTGATGCGCCAGGCCGGACGCTACCTCCCCGAGTACCGGGAACTGCGCCGGGGTCTGGACTTCCTGGACTTCTGCAAGCGTCCGGACCTCCTGCTGGAGGCGGCCCTCCAGCCCCTCCGGCGATACGACCTGGACGCGGCGATCCTCTTCTCCGACATCCTGCTGCCCCTGGAACCGATGGGCATCGCGGTGCATTTCCACCCCGAGCCCCGGATCCCCGATCCGATTCGGGCTCCGGCGGACCTGGCCCGGATCCGGGACCTGCGGGCCGACCGGGACCTTCCCTTCGTGATGCAGGCCGTGGCCGACCTCCGGGCGGCCCTGCCGCGGGACAAGGCCCTCTTCGGCTTCTGCGGCGCCCCCCTGACCCTGGCCCTCTACCTCGTGGAGGGCGGCGGTTCCCGGGACTTCCTGCAGGCCAAGGCCCTGATGTTCCGCGAACCGGACCTCTTCCGGCGCCTGCTGGACCTGCTGGCCGACGCGATGGGCGAGTACCTGGCCGCACAGGTCCATGCCGGCGCCGATGTCGTGCAGGTGTTCGACTCCTGGGCCGGGGTGCTGACCCCGCAAGACTACGAGGCCTTCGCCCTCCCCGCGGCCCGGCGGCTGATCGCCCGGGCCCGGTCCGCCGGGGCCCCGGTGGTCTATTTCGTCAACGGGGTCGCGCCGCTGGTCGAGGCCGCCGCCACCGCCGGCGCCGACGTGCTGGGGGTGGATCACCGGGTCCGGCTGAGCGACGTCGTGGGGCGCCTGGGACCGGGGGCCGTGGTCCAGGGGAACCTGGACCCGGCGGTGCTGCTGGGCCCCCCGGAGACGATCCGGGAGCGGGCGGCCGCCGTCGTGGAGGAGGGACGGGCCGCCGCGGGACACGTCTTCAACCTGGGTCACGGGATCACCCGGGAGACCCCCCCGGAGAACGTGGCCGTGCTGGTCGAGGCGGTGCACCAGGCCGGCCAGCGGAGGGACTGACCCGGTGGAACGGACCCTCGCGGTGCTGCTCCAGATGGGGGGGCCCTCGTCCCTGGCCGAGGTGCAGCCCTTCCTGGAACACCTCCTGTCGGACCCGGCGATCCTCCGGGTGCCGCGCCTCCTGCGGCTGCCTCTGGCCCGGTGGATCGCCCGTCGGCGGGCCCCTTCGGTCCGGGAAATCTATCGGAGCCTTGGAGGGGGCTCCCCCATCGGGGCGATCACCGAGGCCCAGGCCCGGGGTCTGCGGCAGGAACTGGTACGGCGCGGGCTGGACCTCCAGGTCCGGGTCGCGATGCGCTACGTGCCGCCCCGGGCCGAGGACGGGATCCGCGACGCGGTCGCCGCCGGGGTCCGGCGCCTCGTGCTGCTTCCCCTCTACCCCCAGTTCTCGACCACCACGACGGGGTCCTCCCTGGCGGAGTTCCGTGCGGCGGCATCACGCCTCGGCCTCGACGCCGAGATCCGGGAGGTGGAGGACTACCCCGATCATCCGCTCTACGTGCAGGCCCTGGCCGACCAGGTCCGGCGGACCCTCGACGAGGTGCCCCCGGACCTGCGGGATCGCACCCGCATCCTGTGGTCGGCCCACGGTCTCCCGGAGCGCTACGTCCGGGCCGGGGACCCCTATCCCCGGCGGGTCGAGCGGACCGTCGCCGCGGTGGAGGCGCTGCTGGCGGGATCCGGACCGATCCCCCCAGGCCGCATCTGCTGGCAGAGCCGGGTGGGACCGGTCCGGTGGCTCCGTCCGTCCACGGAGGAAACGGTCCTCGAGGAGGGCCGGCAGGGCACCCGGGCCCTGGTCGTCGTCCCCGTCTCCTTCGTCAGCGATCACCTGGAGACCCTGTACGAACTGGACGTGCTGGTCCGGGGGATCGCGGCCCGGGCCGGCATCGTCGGCTTCCACCGCGTGCCGGCCCTGAACGACCATCCCCTCTTCCTGCAGGCCCTGGCGGACCTGGTCCAGGAAGCGGTGACCCGGTAGGATCGGACTCCCGGAACCATCCGGGCGCGTCACCGGATGCCGGCGGTCACTGGCAGCCGCAGGCGCAGGAATCGTCGTGGTCGTGGAGGTCGCAGTCCTCGGCGGCATGCTCCTCGACCCGGAGGCAGGACACCTCGAAGTCCAGGGGCTGCCCGGCCAGGGGGTGGTTGAAGTCGCACCGCACCGACTCCCCGTCGGCCTCCAGCACCTGGAGCATCCCGTCGCCCTGTTCCGTTTCGAAGGAGATCGTGGCCCCGGGCTTCAGGTCCATGTCCGGCGGGAACATCTCCCGGGGCAGGTCCTGCACCAGCCCCTCGTCCCGCACCCCGAAGCCCTTTTCCGGGGGAACCGTGAACCGGAGGGTCTCCCCGGCCGCCATGTTCTGGACGGCCTCCTCGAAGCCCTCGGGGACCTGGCCCGCGTCCAGGTGCAGCACCATCGGCTCTCCAGGCTCGCTGCGGTCCATCACCTGCCCTGCGGGATCCCGGAGGATGTAGTCCAGCGTCAAGACCTTGTGGGGAACGGACATCGGGCTCTCCATCAAGAAGGATGCGTCTGCCGGGACCCCTGCCGCCCCGCCGGAGCGAGCCATCCCGGGCGATCGCCAGCGGCATTCCTACCGGATTCCCGCCGCCCTGGCAAGCACCCCCGGGGACAGTCACCTTTTTGCAAGGTCCAACCTCTTGGTTTTGTTCCTGTTTCAGGAAACCGGGGCTTCCCGGTGCAGCGCCGGGACCTCCGAAAGCGGAACGGCCTGGACCCTCGGCCGTCCCGGGCCCTGGAGCAGCACCCACTGGACCTCCCCCTGGCGCCGCTTCTTGTCGTGGGTCAGCACCGACACCAGGGCCTCGGCCGGGGCCTCCAGGCGCGTGGGCAACCCGAATCCGTCCAGCAGCGCCGCCACCCGATCCCGCCACTGGCGGTCCAGCAGGCCGAGGCGCACCGACAGGTCGCAGGCGGCCACCAGCCCTGCCGAGACGGCCTCTCCGTGGGGCAGCCCCAGGACCATCTCCCAGGCATGCCCCATCGTGTGCCCCAGGTTCAGGATGCGGCGCCGACCCGCCTCCCCGGGGTCCTCCCGGACCACCGAGACCTTGAAGGCCGCGCACCGGAAGACCGCCTCCTCGATCGTCTCCCGGTCCCGGGCCAGCAGGGCCTCCCGATGGGCCTCCAGGAACCCGAAAGCCTCCTCCCCCTCCAGCAGCGCCGTCTTGACCGCCTCCGCCAGTCCGGACCGGTAGTCCCGTTCCCCCAGCGACGACAGCAGGGCCGGGTCGCAGAGGACGAACCGGGGCTGCCGGACCGTCCCGACCTGGTTCTTCCCGCCGTGCCAATCGATGCCGTTCTTGCCCCCCAGGGCCGCGTCCACCTGGGCCAGCAGCGTGGTCGCCACGAAGCCGCAGGGGATCCCCCGGTGCCAGGTCGCCGCCGCGAGCCCCACCAGGTCGGTGACGGTGCCGCCGCCCATCCCGATCACCAGCGTGTCCCGATCCGCTCCGACCTCCTCCAGGAAGGACCAGACCCTCTGCAGCCCCCGGACCGTCTTCAGCGACTCCCCTCCTCGGACCTCCAGCACGGGGCCCGGCGGCAGCCGCCCCGGGTGACGGCGGGCCACCCGCCGGTCCACCACCAGGCACCGGGGACCCTCCCAGGGGACCGGGTCCATCGGCCCCACCCGGACCAGGCAGGACTGGCGATCCCCGGCCACATCCAGGCGGATCTCGCGGCCCATGTCGCCCTCAGAGCAGGTAGTAGGGATCCACGTCCAGGGTCACCCGCAGCGCCCCGCGCCCGTCCCCGAAGACGTCCTGGACGTGCCGAATCAGTTCATGGAGCACCTTGCGCCGGTGGGACTTCACCAGGACCTGGCTCCGGGTCCGCCCCCGGAGGCGCTCGATGGCCGCCGCCGCCGGTCCCAGCACCGTCACCCGCCGGCCCTCGGGACCCACGCCCATCAGGAACTGGTCCATCATCTCCCGGATTTCGTCGGCCGTGCGCTGCACCTCCACGCCGTCGGGCCCCGACACCTCGATGGCGGCCAGGTGGGAATGGGGAGGGTATCCCCGTTCCCGCCGGATCCGGTTCTCCGTCACCGCGAAGCCCAGGTAGTCGTGGGCCGAGGCGAACCGCAGGGCATAGTGGGTCGGGTCGAAGGTCTGGACCAGGACCTGTCCGGGCCGGTCCCCCCGCCCGGCCCGCCCGGCCACCTGGGTCAGCAGCTGGAAGGTCCGCTCGGGGGCCCGGAAGTCCGGGAACGCCAGGGACTGTTCCGCCAGCAGCACCCCCACCAGCGTCACCTGGGGGAAGTCGTGTCCCTTCACGACGATCTGCGTCCCGACCAGCACGTTCAGGACCCCCTCCCGGAAGTCCGCCAGCACCTTGCCCAGCGCGCCGACGCTGCTCACCTCGCTGTCCAGGCGACCGCACCGGGCCTTCGGGAAGAGCCGCTGGACCTCCTCCTCCACCCGTTCCGTCCCGAACCCGACCACTTCCACTTCCGGGCTCTGGCAGCCGGGACAGCGGTCGGGCAACTCCACATGGTGATCGCAGTAATGGCACTGGAGCCTCTCGGGCTTCCGGTGGTGCGTCATCGTGATGCTGCAGTTGGGGCACTGGAGGCTCCGGCCGCAGGACCGGCAGACCAGGAACCGCCCGAAGCCGCGACGGTTCAGGAACAGGATCGCCGACTCGTCCCGGTCCAGCGTCGCCTGCAGTGCGGCCCGGAGAGGTTCCGAAAAGAGGCGCTCCCCCCCCAGGGTCTTCTCGTACCGCAGGTCCACCAGCGAGACGTGGGGCAGGGGCCGCTCCATCACCCGCCGGGGCATCGACAGGAAGGTCAGTTTTCCCGCGTGGGCGTTCTGGAAACTCTCCAGGGAGGGAGTCGCCGATCCCAGCACCACCGGGCAGCCCGCCAGGGACCCCCGGACCAGCGCCAGGTCCCGGGCATGGTAGCGGAGGCCTTCCTGCTGCTTGTAGGTGACCTCGTGCTCCTCGTCCACGATGATCAGCCCCAGGCGGGGCATCGGAGCGAACACCGCCGATCGCGCTCCCACGACCACCCGGACCCGGCCCGCCAGCACCTGGTCCCAGGCCCGCAGCCGCCTCCCCTGGGCCATGGCGCTGTGGAGCACCTCGGCGAGGTCCCCGAACCGCTCCTTGAACTGCCGCTGGAGTTCCACCGTCAGGGCGATCTCGGGCACCAGCACCACCGCCCCCCGACCCAGGGCCACGCACTCCTCGATGGCCCGCAGGTACACCTCGGTCTTCCCCGAGCCCGTCACCCCGTGGAGCAGGAAGCCCTGGTAGCGCTGTGTTCGGATCGCCGCCAGGATCCGGTCGATGGCCTCGGCCTGGTGCTCGGTCGGGACCAGCCTCGAACCGGTCGGCGGCGCGACCCCCGCGAAGGCGGGAACCTCCGGGACCTCGGACCGTTCGGCCATCCGCAGGCAGCCGGAAGCCAGGAGGCGCTTCACCGACACGGCCCCCTGGGGCACGGATCGGCGGACCTCCTGGAGGTCCATCTCCCCGGCCGCCTCCAGCAGGTCCAGCACCGCCCGGTCCCGGAGGCTCCGAGGCGGCACCTCCGGGCGACGGACGAAGACCACCACCGGGTCGGTCTTCGGAGGGTGACGGGAGAAGAGACCGGGCATCGCCGTCCGGGCCACCACCCCCACCGGGACCAGGTAGTAGGTCGCGGCCCATTCCACGAGGTCCAGCAGGTCCTCGGGCCAGGGCGGCCGGGAAGAGATCACCTCCCCGACGGGCTGCAGGGTGGTCACGTCCCGATCGTTCCTGGGGCGGACCCGGATCACCAGCCCCGGGACCTGCCGGCCCCGGACCGGGCACCGGACCTGCCTTCCCCGCCGGACGCGGTCTTCCAGGCCCTCGGGGACCAGGTAGGTGTAGGTCCGGGCCAGCGGCAGCAGCAGCAGCACGTCCGCGACCGTCTGGTCCGCCGCCATGGAACTCAACCGACCTCGTAGGGTGGATCCCGGCGCAGGGCGTGGGTCATCAGGACCAGGCGGACCCCCTGGACCTCCAGTTCGATCTCGAAGAGGGCCGCCCGGCGCACCAGACCCCGGACGGTCTGCCCGTTGCGCAGCCGGAACCGGACCGGACCACGGAGGCGGGCCCACTCCAGCGCCTGGGTCACCGTGGGTCGCCAGCGATCGGCCAGGGACCGGGAGGGTCCCAGGTCCTCGAGTCCGTCCCCCGGGAGGAAGAACGACCTGGCGGTCGGCAGGTCGGCCGCCAGGCAGTACCCCAGCACCTGGTCCTTCGGGATCCGGTCGGCCCCCTCGGGTCCCTCCACCACCAGGGCGTACCGCTCGACGTCCAGCAGCCGGACCTCGAAGGGCTCCCGGCCGTGGCAGAACAGCCCCACCGCCGTTCCCGGGGGCCACTCCTTCCACTGCTGCCGCTTGAAGCCCGCCTGCTGGAAATCCCAGAGTTCCTGGCACTGGCGCGCCCGGTCGGGCGGCAGGCGCCCCCGGACCACCTGGCCGGCCAGGTCGATCCGGATCCCCTGGTCCACCATCCGGCGGACCCGCTGCCGGAGGAACATCTCCTCGAGGACCTGGTTCAGCGTCACCTGGCCCCGGACCACCCGGAGGGCATCCTTCGCCGAGATACCCGAACGCTGGGCCAGCGCGGCCACCTTCTCCCGCTCGGCCGCCGTCGGGCCCGGCGGGGCGCCGCGGCCGCGGGCCGGCCGGCCGCCGGGTTTCCCCCTTCGTCCCGGTCCCCCGGCCGGGCGGGAATGTCCACCGGACTGCTGGCGATCCATCGTGCTTCCTCCGGGGCTAGACTACCAGAAAGTCCCCCCTCGGGCACCCGTCCGGGAGGGTATCATCGGTCCGGGACACCGGGGGTCCGATCGCGGCCCGGATCGGGGGGAAGTCGATGGCGAGCCGATGGCCCGGGTCCTGTCCCGCGATCTGCGCCTCCGTGCACCTGGACCAGTTGCCCGGGGCCCTGGCCCGGATCCCCGCCGACTGCCTGCTGGAGGTCCGCCTGGACCGGGTCTCCCCCGCGGACACCGGGTGGATCGAGGCGATCCGCCGCCTGCCCCGAGTCATCGCCACCTGCCGTCCCGGTCTCCTGAGCCAGTCGGAGTGCGACGACGTGATCCGGGCAGCCATCGCGACGGGGATCTTCGCGGTGGACCTGGACGTCGGCTGTCCGGCCCGGTCCTGGGAGGCGATCGGGGCGGAGGCCCGGAAGTGCGGAACGCGGGTGATCGCGTCGTCCCACGACTGGGAGGGCACCCCGCCGTTCGACGAACTGGTGGCGCGGGTTCACCGGTGCCGGGCCACCGGGGCGGACCTGGCGAAGATCGCCTGCATGGCCCGGGTCCCGGAGGACGGGCACCGGGTGCTGCGGCTCTACGGCCGGGTTCCGGGTCCCCTGGTGGCGTTCTGCATGGGGGAGGCCGGACGCTTCACCCGGGTGGAGGCGGTCCGGCGGGGGGCGCCCTTCCTCTACGCATCGGCCGGGCCGGGACTGGAGACGGCTCCCGGCCAGCCGACCGTGGAGGAGGCGATCCGGGAACTCCAGGGATCGGGATAGGCGGGCATGGAACGAACGGTCGCCATCTACGGGGTCGCCGGGTTGCCCGTCGTCCACTCCCGAAGCCCCGCCCTGTTCCGACAGTGGTTCGGGCCCCGGTCCGACCGGGCCTACCTGGCCATCCAGGTCCGGGACCGGGCATCGCTGCAGCGCATCCGGGACCAGGCTCCCCTGGCCGGCTTCAACGTGACCCGTCCCTGGAAGGAGGCGGTGGCGAAGGGGGACCTTGCCCTCGAGGCCGAGGCCCGGGCTACCGGGGCGGTCAACGTCGTCTTCCGGGACCGGGACGGCTGCTGGAGGGGCGACAACACCGACGTCGCGGGCGTCCGGGAGGTGCTCCGGTCCTGCGTGCCGGGCTGGCAGGGCCGGAAGGTGCTGCTGCTGGGAGCCGGCGGCGCCGCCCGGGCGGTGGCCCGGGTGGTCCGGGCCGGGAGTTGCCCCCTCGTCGTCCTGAACCGGACCCGGGACCGGGCCCGACGACTGGCCCGGGACGCCGGGGGCGAGGGGGACGGCCTGGACCGTCTCGGGCGCTGGCTTCCCGGGGCGGACCTCGTCGTCTCGACGCTGCCCCCATCGGCCGCCCCCGACCTGTCCCTCGAGGGCATCCGCCCGGGCACCCCCTGGATCGACGCCGGGTACCTGCCTTCGCCCCTGGAGCAGGAGGCCGCGGCGAGGCAGGTACGATGGATCCGGGGAACGACATGGCTGCTGGCCCAGGCCCGGGCCACCCACCGCCTCTGGTTCGGGACCCTCCCCTCCCGGAGGGAAGGGATCCGGGTGCTGGAACAGTCCCCCGCGGCCCTCCGGCGGATCGCCCTGGTGGGGTTCATGGGATCGGGCAAGACGGCCCTGGGGGAGCGCCTGGCCCGGACGCTCGGCTGGGATTTCGCCGATCTGGACCGGGAGGTCGAGGCCCGGCTGGGCCGGTCCATTCCCGAAATCTTCCGGGAGTCGGGCGAGGCGGCCTTCCGGCAATCCGAGGTCCGCGCCCTCCGGGAACTCGGGGGCCGGGACCGGATCGTGCTGGCCTGCGGAGGGGGCACCACGACGGTCCCCGAGGCCCGGACCCTGCTCCGGAGGCACTTCTACGGCATCTGGGCCTGGGTCTCTTCGGGGGAGGCCGCCCGCCGCGTGAAGGAGGGACGGGGGAGGCCCCTCTGGGTCGCCGATCCCTCGGGCCTCGAGGCCCTGTGGAGAATCCGGCAGGAAGGCTATGCTCGCACCGCGGACCTGCTGGTGGACACGGAGGCCGAGGAGGCGGCGACCCTGGCCGAGGAGATTGCCCATGAGATCCGTCTGGCCCTCTGAGGTCCGGGGCTCCGTGGGGGTCCCGTCCTCCAAGAGCGCCGTGCAGCGCCTGCTGGCCATCGGCCTGCTGACCGAGGGAACCAGCGAGGTGGCCGGGGTGACCCTCTGCGACGACGTCCTGGCGACCATCGAGGCGGTGCGGGCCCTGGGGGCCGAGGTCCGCATCGACGGCCACGACATCCGGATCCGGGGCCCGGGCCGACCCCGCCCCGCCGAGGTCCCTTGCCGGGAATCGGGGCTCTGTCTCCGGATGATGACCCCGGTCGCGGCCCTGGTCGAGGGAACGACCCGGCTGGTGGCCGAGGGCAGTCTCCGGTCCCGTCCGGTGGCGGACATCGTGGGGCCCCTGGAAGCCCTGGGAGCCCGGGGCGGCACCTCCGGCGGGCTTCCTCCCGTGACGGTGTCCGGGCCCATGGAGGGCGGGGCGGCCGAGATCTCGGGGCGTCGGACCTCCCAGTTCGTCACCGGGCTGCTGATCGCCCTGCCCCGGGCCCCCGCGGACAGCATCCTCCGGGTGGACGGGCTCCGGAGCGCGCCGTACGTCGAGATGACGATCGACCTGCTGGGGCAGGCCGGGGCCCGGATCTCCCGGGACGGACTGGAACGGTTCGTGATCCCGGGGTCCCAGGCCTACGTCCCGCGGCGATGGACCGCCGAGGGGGACTGGAGCGGGGCGGCCTTCCTGCTGGCCGCCGGGGCCCTGGCGGGGGAGGTCCGGCTGCGGGGACTGTCGCCCTCCTCCCTCCAGGGGGATCGGGCCGTGGTCGAGGCCCTGGCCATGGCGGGGGCCGAGGTGGCCTGGGACGGCGAGGAACTCCTCTGCCGGCGCGGTTCCCTGCGGCCCTTCTCCTTCGATGCGACCCACTGCCCCGACCTCGTCCCGCCCCTGGCTGCCGTGGCGGCCTGCGCTCCCGGCGTCTCCGTCCTCCGGGGGTCGGATCGCCTGCACCACAAGGAGAGCGACCGGGTCGCCGCCCTCCGGGAGGCCTTCGGATCCTTGGGGATCGATGTCCGGGAAGAGGGGGATGTCCTGCGAATCGCCGGGGGAAGACCGGCCTCCGGGCGGGTCCGGACTCGGGGGGACCACCGGATCGCGATGGCGGCCGCCGTGCTGGGCATCGCGGCATCGGGTCCCGTGCTGCTGGACGATCCCGGATGCGTGGCCAAGTCCTATCCCGGTTTCATGTCTCTTATAAACATCT
>JAGOKF010000092.1 GCA_017994695.1 Myxococcota bacterium
GGGATGCCCTGCGCTTCCGGGTCCGGCAGCACGGCCGGGGATTCTGCCACCGGGGGACCTGGACCTGTTTCGGGACCGATCGGGGCCTCCGGGCCCTGGCCAGGCGGCTGCGGGAGCGCGTGCGGGAGGCCCCCGAGGGGTCCTACACCCGGCGGCTGGTCCGGGAGCCGGGGCTGCTGGAGGCGAAGATCCGCGAGGAGGCCGGGGAACTGGCCGGGGCCGGAAGCCCCGCCGAGGTGGCCTTCGAGGCGGCCGACGTGATCTACTTCACGCTGGTGGCGATGGCCCGGGCCGGGGTCTCCCTGGAGGAGGTCGAGGCGGAACTGGACCGCCGCGCCCTCCGGGTGACCCGCCGGAAGGGGGACGCCAAGCCGCCTCCCGGGGGAAAGGAGTGACGACGATGGGTTCCTTCCAGGGACTGGCGCGGTTGCGGGCGGAAGCGGTGGGCGGGGGCCGGAGGGATCCGGTCGATCCCGAGGCGCTACGGGTCGCCGACGCGATCCTGGATGACCTCCGCCAGCGGGGCGAGGCGGCGCTTCGGGACCACGCCGAGCGCCTGGGGGAGATCGGGCCCGGGGAGGCCTGGTTCGTCACCAAGGGGGAACTGGAAGATGCGGCCCGGCGGATCCCGGACCGGGACCGGGAGGTGCTGGAACGGACCGCGGCGCGCATCGAGGCCTTCGCGAAGGCCCAGTTGGCGTCCCTGCTGGAACTGGAGGTGCCGGTTCCCGGCGGCCGGGCCGGGCACCGGGTGATCCCGGTCCGGAGGGCGGGGTGCTATGCCCCCGGCGGGCGGTTCCCCCTGCCGTCCTCGGTGCTGATGACCGTGGTGCCGGCCCGGGTGGCCGGGGTCCGGGAGGTCGTGGTGGCCTCCCCCCGGCCCGGCGACCTGACGATGGCGGCGGCGTTTCTGGCCGGGGCCGATGCCATGATCCGGGTCGGGGGGGCCCAGGCCATCGGGGCGATGGCCTTCGGGATGGGGCCCCTGGCCCCCTGCGATCTGCTGGCGGGACCCGGGAACCGCTATGTGACCGCGGCGAAGCACCGGGTGGCAGGACGGGTGGGGATCGACATGCTGGCCGGGCCCTCGGAGCTGGTGGTGCTGGCCGACGAGACGGCCGACCCGGCCGTGGTGGCCGCCGATCTGCTGGCCCAGGCGGAGCACGACCCCGACGCGCTGCCCGTGGTGGTCACCGTGGCAGGACCGGACTGGCTGGACCGCCTGGACCAGGCCATCCGGCAGGCCCTTGAGGACCTTCCCACCCGGCCCGTGGCCGAGGCGGCCCTGGCCCGGGGGTTCGCGGTCCAGGCCGAGTCCCTCGAGGAGGCCTGCGCCGCCTGCGACCGCCTGGCGCCGGAGCACCTGGAGGTGATGGTCTCGGACCTCCCGGCCGCCGCCGGCCGCCTGTCGGATTTCGGGGCCCTGTTCCTGGGGTCCCGGGCGGCCGAGGTCTTCGGCGACTACGGCGCCGGGCCCAACCACGTGCTGCCCACGGGCGGCACCGCCCGGTTCACCGGCGGTCTGTCGGTGCTGACCTTCCTGCGGGTGCACACCTGGATGGAACTGGATCACCCCGAGGTGCTGGTCGAGGACACGGCCCGAATGGCCCGGATGGAGGGCCTGGAGGCCCACGCCCGGGCCGCCGAGGCCCGGCGCGGAACCGGCGTGGAATCCTCCCGGAGCGGCGGATGACCGCCCCCGGGGCCGGGACACGACGACCCGGCTATCTCCAGGAGCGGCGGCCCGCCCCGCGACCGGTCGAGGCGCTCCGGAACCACGATCCCGCCCGGGACGCCGCCGGTTCCGGCGATGCCGCCGGGGTGCCCCGGGAAGCCGCCGACGGCGAAGCGGACCGGCGGGGCCCCACCGGCTGGGCCGGGGATGCCGCCTGGGCCGCGACCCGGCGCTCGGCCTTCTCCCGGGCCCGGGCCCGCTCCTCGGCCTTCCGGGCCCGGATCTCGGCGATCCGCACCCCCAGGGGGATCTCGAACCGCTCCTCGGGACGCATCCCGTAGTCGAACCCCTCCAGGCGCTCCCGGGGCAGGCGGGTGCCCAGGGCCCGCTCGATGGACCGCAGGTCGTCCTCCTCCTCGGGGGAGACCAGCGTGACCGCCACCCCGGTGGCCTCGGCCCGGGCCGTGCGCCCCACCCGGTGGATGTAGTCCTCGGGCAGGTGGGGCACGTCCACGTTGACCACCATCGCCAGTTCCTCGATGTCGATGCCCCGGGCCGCGATGTCCGTGGCCACCAGCACCCGGAACGAGCCGTCCTTGAAGCCCGCCAGGGCCTCGGTCCGCCGCGTCTGGCTGCGGTTGCCGTGGATCCGGGTGCAGGCCACCCCGCGCTTCTCCAGCAGGTCCGCCAGCCGGTTGGCCCGGTGCTTCGTCCGGGTGAAGGCCAGCACGCTCCGGCAGGGCATCCGCTGGAGCAGGGCCACCAGCAGGGCCGGCTTCTGGTCCTGGGCCACCGGGTACACGTGGTGCTCGATGCCCCGGGCCGGCGCGGCCTTCCGGTCGATGTTCAGGGCCACCGGGTCCTTCAGCAGGCCCCGGGACAGCGCCACGATGGGAGGCGGCATGGTCGCCGAGAAGAGCATCGTCTGCCGCCGGGATGGGAGCCGTTCGAGGATCCTCCGGACGTCCGGCAGGAACCCCATGTCCAGCATCCGGTCCGCCTCGTCCAGCACCAGCACCTCCAGGCTCTCCAGGCGGGCGTGATCGTGCTGCATGTGATCCAGCAGCCGCCCGGGAGTGGCCACCAGCACGTCCACGCCCCGCCGGAAGGCCTCGACCTGGGGGGCCATGCCCACGCCGCCGAAGACCGCCGCGGCCGTCAGCCGGGTGTGCCGGGCCAGGTCCCTCATGTGGTCCACCACCTGGGCCGCCAGTTCCCGGGTCGGCTCCAGCACCAGCACCCGGGTGGCGCCCCGGGCCCTCGGCAGCAGCCGGTGCAGGATGGGAAGCAGGAACGCCGCGGTCTTGCCCGACCCGGTGGCCGCGGCCCCCAGCACGTCCCTCCCCTCCATCAGGGGCGGGATGGCAATGGCCTGGATGGGGGTGGGCCGGGTGAAGCCCATGTCCGCGACCCCTCGCAGGAGGTCGCCGTGCAACCCGAAGGCCTGGAACGCCGGCACCCCCGCCCCGGCATCCCGGGAACCCCTGTTCGTGAACGGATCGAGACTCAAGATTCGAACTCCTTCGCCCTGCCGGCCTGGCAGGGCACTGCATCGGAGGGCGACATGCCCGTCCGGTTCCGGCCTGGCTGTGGGAAAACGGGGGAATCGCCGGAAGAGGCCACCGTCCTGCCGCCCGCTGAGGCGGCATCGGGAGGCATCATGCATTCTTTCCGCGGCCCTGGCAAGGGAGAATTCCGATCCACCCGCCGACGGACGGCCAGGAAGGCACCCGGACAGCCTCCCGTCCGGTCACCGGAGGGAACCACCGGCCCTGCCGCGAACCCGCCAGAACGCCACCAGGGGCAACAGGACCCACCACGGCGGCACACCCCCACCCGAGAGGGGACCCGCCGCGCAGCCGGAAGCCCCTCCGACGACGTCCCCCGCCCCCTGGAAGTCGGGAACGGGAGGACCGAGGGGGGCCGATTCCCCGGTCTCCGGCTCCCCGGCATCCCCGGCCTCGTCGAGCAGAAGGCCGGTCCAGGGATCCCGGGCCACGCCCCCGGGCACGCGGGCAACGGCCAGCACGTTCTCACTGTCGCCACGACGCAGCACCCGGGCGAACCGGTCCCGGCCCGGATGGTACGCCACCAGGTAGTTCCCGCCGGGGTACACCGTCGTCCCGGGCATCGAGACCTTGGCGATCACCAGCCCGTCCGGTCGCGCGGTGGCATCCTGGAACAGGGTGCCCTGGAACCCGAGGTCCTCGTCCGCCCGGGCAAGCAGGGGCGACCCCGAGAGGTTTTCCAGCCGGATCTCGTCCCCCCGGTCCGTCCGGACCCGCACCGTGGAGCCGTCGGGCACCAGTTCCGGGGGGTTTGACTGGTCCAGGAAACCCTGGAGCGACAACTCCCCAGGCCGATCCTCGACCAGCCGGAACCCGCCTCCCTGGCGCTCCCAGCGCTCCAGGCGGGACGCCTCCTCCACGGGCCGGTCCGGAAACACCCTCCAGAGGACCAGGGTGTCCTCGTTCTCGTAGGCGCAGTCCCGGTATCCTCGTCCCCCGATCAGGGCCGTCAGGACGTCGGGGATGCGAGTCTCCTCCGAGGGGGAGAACTCCGCCACGCACCCCTCGGGGCACGCGTCCCCCGGTTCCCCGGCCAGGCAGAGCCTGCCCTTCGGCGAAACCCCCATTCCCTGGAAGGCGAAGCCTTTCCGGGGAGCGGACCACAGGGACACGAGACCACCCCGGGGGCCCACCCGGAACAGCATCGCCCCGTCCCCGTCCAGGGACGCCAGGGCCAGCACGTCCCCCGCCTCGACACGACGGGGGATCGTGACCAGCTCGCTTCCGGTGTTCGCGTCCAGCAGGACGTCTCCGAACCCGCCCACCAAGAGCATCTGGTCCAGGGTCTCGGCCCCCAGGAGATCCCATGCGGCCCCCAGAAAGCCGTCCTCGAGGAAGGGGCCGTAGATCCAGCGGTCCCCCAGGTAGTCCCCCTGGCCGTTGGCGTGGATCCACTCGGGGAAGGGCCATCCGTTCGGGAACGAGCCCTCCAGCAGGGGGCCCCAGGCGGTCCGGAGCGTGCCATGGTCCCGGTGGCGGTTCTGGCGGGTCATCCCCTGGGCCCGCTGCAGCATCGTTGGCGGGCGATCGGCCGAAACGGCCAGCAGCCAGGAATCCCAGGCCCCCTGGGCGGCCACGATCAGCCGACGGGATTCCCCGTGGTATCCCACGGGCCACAGGAACTCCGCCCCCCGATGGGGTTTCGGGTACCCGCTCTCCCGGATGCCCGGTTCGAGGGACAGCAGGACCTGCCGGTTCCCGGCCCCGTCGATGTGCACCACCTCCGTGAAGGCCTGGTTGCCGGGCGCCACGACCACGTAGGCCGAGTCGGCGTCCTCGACATACCAGGCGAGACCGGTCCGCTCCCAGTCGAATGGGGGATCCAGCCAGGGCATGGTGGCCCCGCTGACCAGGTCCGTCCGGAGCGCCCCGCCCGGGTGGACGGCCCAGCGCCCGTCCAGGGAGACCGTCGCCACCTCGTGCTGGACGACGAGGGTCCTTCCGTCGGGGAAGAAACACCGGTTGTCGATGCAGAAGGGGCCCCGGGTCCCGGGGTTCTGAGCGAATCGCTTCTGCCCGCTCCACTCTGGTCGGGCCTCGGGGAGCCGGAAGGCCGAGAACCACGGCGACTGGGCGAACCCCGCGGTGCCCCGATCGAAGGCCCGGTCGGCCATGGTTCCCTCGTCCCTCAACGGATCGAGTCCCAGTCCCGCCTCGGTTCCGTCCTCGAGGCCGTCCCCGTCGGTGTCCCAGGTCCAGTCATCGCTCCCCAGAGCCTCCTCCTCGGTCGCCGACAGGCCGTCCTGGTCCCGGTCCAGCGACCGGGGATCCCAGCGGACGAACCCGGCCTGGGTCGGTCGGGAGATCTCGATCCGGGCCCTGGCCCCGTCCAGCGGCACGAACGCGAGAACGCTCGGCACGATGTTCGCCTGCCGGTAGTCGTTGCGGATCCGCTCGTAGGGCGAATCCACCAGGGCGGCCGAGAGAGGCAGGTAGCCGATGCCCGGCCGATCCAGCCGCACGGCCAGCACCCCGGTTCCCGAGAATCCCGGGAAGACCTCGTCGGTGCTGCGGAATCCCTTCTGCTGGGCCCAGTCCCAGTCCGACCAGGGCCAGAGCCAGAGGACCCGCTCCTCGCGGTCGAATACCATTCCCTGGACCTGGAGCAGGGGGTGGCGGGTGTTGAGAAACTGCCGGAGGTAGTCGTTCGGCTCCTCCCATTCCGTCGAGGGACCGTGGAGCACCCGCTCCGTCCGCCCCGTCGAGTCCAGCAGTACCAGATAGGCCGCCCGGGCCGCCAGGGGTCCCCGGAACTCGCTCCGGAGCAGGACCGCGATCCGTCCGTCTGGCAGCGCCTGGGCCTGGTGGAAGCCCCAGGGCTGGGTGTCGAAATCGTAGGTGCCGGGAAAGAGGTCCTGGAAGGTGTACTGGGGTCCCATGGACCAGTCCCAGCGGGGCACGTCGTAGAAGGGCGGGTGGGCGATGCCGGCCGCGACCTCCTGGGCCGAGACCAGGGTCCGCAGGGTCGGCTGCGGGTCGTCCAGGGAGGCGCAGCCGATCCGGTCCCGCATCACCACGCAGACCCGTCGGTCCCAGGCGATCAGGGATCCCACGGGCTCCAGGTCGGTGAAGGCCGGGTCGTAGGAGAGATGGATCGAGGCCGGTTCCACGAAAGACACCCCGCCGGCGTCCTGGATTGGCTCCTCGCAGCGGAACCGGCGCACCTGGAACCCGTCCCGGTTGTACGAGGACCCCTGGTAGTAGCGATTGTCGGAATACACCGCGTCGCTGTCGGCCGAGACGACCGGCGGCTGGGGATTGGTGAGGGGCCCTCCCGAGGACCAGACCGGCAGGCGCACCCTCCGGTCCTTGGACAGGCACGAGATCCCGCTTCCACGGCTGTAGAGCAGGTAGTAACCCTCCGAGCCCGGGCGGTCCATCCCGACCACCTCATCCAGGGGCTCCTCTCCCTCCCCGGGGACGTCCTGGTACACCTCGATGTGTCCCGGGATCGAGAAATCCAGGGCCCGGACCGGAGCGGCGGCCGCGACCACCAACCCGAGGACGCCCGCTGGAAACCACCTTCTGGCACGGAACATGACCGCCTCCCTCACATGCCGTTGTCGGGTTGGAAGACTCCCCGGACGTATCGGCCCTTGCGGATCACGGTCCCGTCCGGGGCATATTCGACGTAGGGACCGTCCAGGAGGTCCTGGAAGAAGACCGCCTCGATGTGCAGGGCGCCGGTCCGGTAGTAGCGTCGCCAGGCACCGTGCTGCCTGCCGGCCAGGTACTCCCCGACCAGTTCCCTCTGGCCGTTGTGATAGAAGGTCTCCGACGGGCCGTGGCGCTGGTCGTCCTGGAAGGTCCACCAGGCCGAGAGGACCTCGTCCCGCTCCCACCGCTGTTCCCAGCGGCCTTCCCGGTCCCCCGCCAGGAATGTCCCGCGGGTCACCAGGCGTCCCCGATCCTCCGGGTCCTCCATCCGGGAATCGTCCCAGAAGCGCCATTCCCCTTCCGGGGTTCCCTGGACGTAGCCCCCCTCGAACAGAGGCCCGCCGTCGGGGTTCCAGGCCCGGAAGATCCCGTCGCGGCTGCCCTGACGGTAGGAACCTTCCAGGGCCTTCCGGCCGTCGGGGTGCAGGCACGTCCAGTTGCCCTGGCGCCGGTCCTCCTGGTACCTGCCCTCGCACTCCGGGGCGCCGTCGTCGTAGAAGGTCCGGGCGGGGCCCTCGCGACGTCCGTTCGCCCAGGTCGTCGTCTCGATCACCACCTCACCCGGGACGAAGCGCTCGAACAAACCGTGGCGGAGTCCCTGGGCCCAGGTGCCCCGCTCCTGGAGATGCCCCGAGGGAGACCACAGGGCCCAGGGCCCATCCTGGCGGTCCTGGCGGTACTGGCCCCGCTCCGCGAGGACCCCGTTCCGGTGCCATCGGCGGGCCTCGCCCTCGAGCCGCCCCCGGGCCAGATGCCACTCCCGGATGGCCCGTCCCTTCCAGAAGGCCACGAAGCGCCCCTCGGGAAGGCCGTCCCGGAATTCCCCGACGATCTCGTAGTCGCCGTCCCGGACCAGAGAGGGTCCCGAACGGACGCCGGCCTCCTCGCACCAGGTCCCGCCCTCCCCGGCGACGGGTTCGCCGCCAGGACACCGGGAGCCGTCCCAGAAGGACCCCCGGGCGGGAGGCGCATCCCCTTCCTCGCCGGTGCCCGGGTCGGGCAGGTCCTCGCAGGGGGTGAACTCCCGGACCTGGCTCTGGTCGCCCTCGGTGACCTGCAACCAGGTGCCGCAGCGCCGGCCCCGGTCGTACTGCTGCCGGGCGACCAGGACCCCGAGGACGTCCCGTTCCTCCCAGGTCCCGTGGGGCAGGCCTTCCTGGTACTCCTGCCGATATTGGACCGGGTCCTCGGGAGTCCCCTCCGGCACGGAACCTCGGGCGGCCAGGACCGACCTCGGGAACCGGTAGAGGAAGACCCCGTCGGGATTCCCCAGATCGAAGGTCCCCTCGCTCCGGGGCGTGGCCTGATCCGGGTCGTCGGCGACCTCGAAGACCTGGAAGGGTCCGTGGGCCAGCCCGGCGGGGTCCCGGCAGTAGCGGACCCGCTCCTCGGTGCCGGTGACCTCCACCAGGTCCGTCCCGGTGGGACACGGCGAGTTCCCGCCGCAGGCCGCGATGCCCAGGAGACCCAGGACCCAGGGACCGGAACGGCGTTTCCACCGCCCGGGAGCGGCGCCAGGAAGCCTCGAAGACCGCCAGTCATTCCACGAAAGCAGATTGCACATGGACAACCGCCCTATCATATCAATGACGGATTTGTATGATATACATTGTCCTGTCCAAGTCCAGTCCCCTGGGCCAACCATCCCGGAGGTCCTGGGGAGGATGCTCTTCAGACGGCGGGTCCCCCCAGCGGCCCCTTCCGGCATCCGGCAGGAAAGGCCCCATGGGACGGGATCGAAGGGGACCGGGGAACCGGTCGGTGGTCCAGCGGGAAAGATCCCTGGGAGCGGAACCGGGGCCTCGCGGTTGCGGCCCCGGACCCAACGTTCCGCGCCGACCCGTCCCGGGAATCCCCGGTTCCCGCCTCCCGGTCAGGGAGCGCCGGCATCGATCCAGGCCCGGAGGTCCGCCAGGAAGGAGGCGGGCATCGCCGCGCCTACGCGGATCTCCATCGCGCTGACCGCACCGGTGGCGCCGTTGCACTCGGGGTACCCGGGCGCCACGAAGGTTTGTCGCAGGTCCTCGTCCAGCACCGCGGCCAGCAGGCTGTCCCGCCAGGTCGCCCCCAGGAAGGCGGCGCCGTTGCACCCCTGCTGGTTGCCCTGGAGGCCCGCCGCTCGGCCCTGCAATGTCCGCCGGGTGCTCTCGACGGTCCGGAAGTCCAGGGAACTCTCGGTCCCGGTGGTGAATCCGACGGCCCCCGGGGCATGGCACTGGGCGCAGTGCTTCAGGTAGGACCCGTGGAGGGCCCCCAGCCCCGACGACCCGGAGGTGTCGGTAGATGCGTCGCCACCGGGAACGTCGGTCCCCGACTCGGTCCCGAAGTCGAAACAGCCCGCCAGGAGCAGGCCGACGGCCAGGATCCCCATCGTCCGGGACTTCATCGTTTTCCCTCCTCCGATGATCCACCCGATTCTACCGCGCCAGGTCCAGGCGCGTCAGGAAGACCTCCAGCCAGAACCGATCGGCGGCGTTGGCCTCCGTGGGGTGGGCCCCCAGGAAGGCCAGGGCGGCCGACATCCGGTCCCGGAGGTCCGGGGCGATCTGCTCCAGGGGCACCCGGGCCTGGAGGTGCAGCACCGCGCCGGCGGCCATCAGGGCCTTCCCCTCGGCGGTGACCGGCGTTCCGGTGCGTTGCCGGAAGGCCGCCTCCCGGTCCAGTCCCTCCCGGATCCACCGGGCCGCCGTCCGCGGGTCCCCCCGATGCCAGGCCGCCTCGGCCAGCCGATGGGCCGTCCGGGCCAGTTCCAGGAGGTCCTCGTCCAGGTCCCTGGCCCGGAATCTCGCCAGCAGCCCGGTCCTGCGGGTCTCCAGGACCCGGGCCGCCTCCTCCCACCGCCCGAGGCGCGCCAGGGCCTCACCCCGGATCCCCTCCAGCAGCAGCCGGTGATCCTCCTTTCCGAACACCCGGGACGGGATCCGGCCCCCAGGGCCCGGAGGCTGTGGTGGAGGCTCTCCGACGCCCGTCAGCACCTCCGCCGCCCGATCCAGGTCCGCCAGGGCCTCGACGGGCTTCCCGGCGGCGAGCCGCGCCGCCCCAAGGTTCCGCAGGACCACGAAACGGTGGAAGGCCCCGTCGGTCTCCGGGAGGTCGGGCTGTTCCAGCAGTTCCCCGTAGAGGGCGACGGCCTCCTCGGGATCCCCGGCCCGGAGGCGATAGAGTGCCGCCCGGTCCAGCACCAGCGGCAGAAACCGTCCCAGTTCGGGCCGCTGCCGCACCAGGACCAGGGCCCGATGGGCCTCGTCCGAGGCCTCCCGGTCCCGGTCGGTCAGGAACAGGCCCCGGGCCAGCACCAGGCGAACCGCCAGTTCCGACTGGCCGTCCTCGAAGGGCAGGCGCAGTCGGTCCCGGGCGCAGGCCAGGGCGATCTGGTGGTTCCCCAGGGAGGCGTGGAGTCCGGCCATCCCCTGGAGGGCGGCGGCCCGGACCCGGGGGTCCTCTGTCCCCGCCAGGTCGGCTGCCAGCCCGTAGTGGTCGTCGGCCTCGGCGGCCAGGGCCGGGTCCCCGGACCGCCACCAGGCCCGGTGGGCCCAGTAGCCCCACAGCAGGTGGGCCTGGGCGTCCCGGGGCCGGGCGACGCCGGCCTCCCGGGCCTTCTCGAGGGCCCGGGAAATCCCGGCGGACCCGCCGCGACCTCGGACGTCGGCCTTCCGGTCCTCCAGGGCCTCCCGGAAGGCATCGGCGAAGAGGCGCACCGGATCCCCGTCGTCCAGGCCCCGCTGGTCGTAGAGGGCGGCGATGTCGTCCTGGCCCTCGGCCCGCCGGGCCTCGATGAAGGCCGCATGGGGATGCAGGGCATCCAGGATCCGCGACGCCCCGAAGAAGACCCCCCGGGCATCCCCGACGCTCCCGGCCCGGAGGAGGTCGTAGCCCCGCTCCAGGGCGACCTGGCGGAACAGCCCCTCGGCGTACTTCCGCTCGACGTCCTCCGTCCGCAGGCCGCTGACCCAGGAGTTCGCGAACTGGTAGAGCAGGAACGGTTCCCCGGCGGCCGCCGCCCGGCGCGCCGTCACCAGGACCAGGACCCGCCGTCTCTCCTCGTCGCCCTCCCCGTACAGCGCGAAGAGGTCCCGGCGAATCGCCTCGGGGTCCCGGCGACCCAGGTCCTTCAGGATGGACTCCAGGCGCAGGCGGAAGGCCACCAGCCCGCCGGGCACGGCCCGGTCCAGGGCCGCAGCGAGGGCCGAGGCCTTCCCGGTGCTTCCCAGGCCCCGGACCAGGGCCTCCACCAACTCCTCGGCATGGCCGATCCGGTCCCGGATCGGCAGGGCCGGATGGTCCGCCAGTCCGGCCAGGAACGCCAGGAGGTCCTCCCGCTGCTGGAACAGCGCCAGCAGGTGCGCCCCCAGGGCCGCCGCCTGCTGCACCACTTCCGGATCCCGCAGTTCCCCGACCCGCACCGACCGGAAGAGCTCCAGGGCCTCCCGCTTCCGGCCCGTCACGTCCAGCACCTCGGACCGGGCCAGCCGGACCAGCGCCTCGTTGTCCGGCGACCGGACATGCATCGCCTCCAGCACCGCCAGCCGGGCCTGCTCCGACGCCAGGAACTGCTCCCCGACCTGGCCCTGGACCAGGCGGTGCTCCGCCTCCCGGTGGGCCGCCACCTGGATCATCACGGCCGCCCACTCGGCGACGGGGTCGTCGTCGGAAAGCCCCCGGCGCAGGGACTGGAGATAGTGGTCCGCGGCCACGAACTCCCCCCGGTCCAGGTGCCAGCGGGCGAGGTGCCGCTGGCGGGCCAGGCGCCGCCGGGGATCGGGGTCCCGGGCCGAGGCCCGGGCCAGCAGCAGCAGGGCGTCGGCGTCCTCCCGGGCGCCCGCCGCCTCCCGGTCCAGGCGGTCCACGTCCCATTCCGGCGGCACCATGCCCTCCAGGGGCAACTGGTACACGTCCAGGGACCCGGTCCGGGAGCAGGTGACCAGCAGCCGGTCCCGGGCCGGCATCGGGTACAGGCAGTTCCACCGGGCGCTGGTCAACTGCTCGGGGACGGCCCCCGATTCCGGGAGCCCCGTTTCGGGGTCCAGGGCGACCCGGAAGACCACCCCGTGGTCGTTCCCGTCCAGCAGGCCGTCCTGGTTCGTGTCGTCCAGGTACTGGGTGAAGTAGAGCCACCTCCCGTCCAGCGACGGGGACGGGAACCCCGTGGCTCCCGGCAGGCCTGGCTGCCAGGGGATCACGACCCGCCCTCCCGGCTCCTGGAAGGCCAGGCCCGCCGCCGGGACCAGGGCGAAGGCCGGTCCCACCTCCCGGCGCTCCCGCCCGATGGGCACGAAGGCCACCCGCCGGCCCCCGGCCACCAGCGCCGGGGCCGTCAGGTTGCGCCCCAGGACCTCCTCGGCCGGGCCGCCGTCAACCGGGATCCGCCGGAGGCGGAAGTCCCCGTGGAGTCCCTCCCGCTGGACCACCCCGATCGACCGCCCGTCGGGGTACCAGAAGGCCTGGACCTCCGCCGTCCCAGGCCCCGTGAGGCACCGGTGCCGTTTCCGGGCCAGGTCCAGCAGGCAGACGTCCCCCGTCGCGTCCCGCTCCTGGGAGATGTAGAGGAGCATCCGACCGTCGGGAGAGGGCCGGGGCCAGGTCACGTCCCCGTCCGTCTCGACCACCGGCGAGGGACCTCCCCGATGGACGTCCTGGCCCATGATGGCGGTGGTCGCGTGGCGGTCCGTCACGAAGAAGAGGGTGCGCCCGTCGGGCGCCAGGACCCCCATCAGGTGGTTCGAGGACCCGGCCGTGAGGCGCACGGGCTCCCGGAGGCCGTCGCCCGGACCCGCCGCGGCGGACCGGGCCGCCAGGAAGGCCAGCAGGATCCCCGGGAACAGGCCGATCCGGCGGAAACGCCTCGGAACCGGCAGGCCCCGGCCTCCACGACCCCGGACGCGGTCACGCCAGACCCCGGGAGGATGATCCCACGGGACGCCACCCGCCGCTTCCCCCGGAGACCCGGTCACGGACATGCCTTCACGTCCCACGAGCCGTCCTCCCGCTGCACCTGGCCACCGCAGACCAGGCCTTCCAGGTGTCTTCGCCTCCAGGCGTTCCGGACCTCCTCCCCGGACGTCCCCCCTCGCCCCAGTTCCTGCCACAACTGCTCCCGGTCCCGGTTCACCCGCTGGACTACGGGGGAGAACGCCCCGGGATCCCAGGTCCCGATGCAGGTCCCGGGGGTCTCCACCAGGCGGCCGTCCAGGGCCTCCCCGACGCACCGGCGCACCAGCCACTCGTCCACCTGGGCCGCCCGGGACTTCAGGCCCTGGTGGATCCTCGTCAGGCGGCGGAACTCGCTGTCGTCGTCGGCCCCCGCCGCGACGATCTCGGACCGGGTGAAGGGCACCGGGCCCGGGACCGGCATCCCCAGGGACAGGTCCTCCTGGAGAGGCCGGAGGTCCCCGGACGCCTGTTCCTCCAGGGCCGTCTTCCGGTCCACCACCTGGACGCCGGACACCGTCACGCATCCCGTTCCCAGGGCAGTCAGGGCCATGCCCAGGACCGCCGCCGTCCCGCGCCGAATCCCCCTCATTCCTTCCCCCCTCCGTCCCGGGTGACCAGGGGACCCAGCAGGCGCCGCAGCAGCGGCCCCGTGGGGATTCCCCGGATCTCGTCGATGCGGATCACCGAGGCGATGCCGCCCAGGTCGATCCGGGCCGACAGGAAGCCTCGTTCCAACCGGACCCGGACGTACTTCGGGTACCCGTAGGCCAGGTACTTCCGGACCCGGTTCATCGCCACGTCTTCCCAGGCCGGGTCCAGGGCATCGAGGGCCCTCCGGAGGTGCCCCCGCCCGATGCGCACCACCTGGGCCCGACCCTCGGCCTCCATCCGGTCCAGGGACACCACCAGCGCCGCGTTGGCATCGAGGCGGGCCTCGGGGTCCTCGTCGCCTCCCGGCCGGACGCCGGTCACCCCGCCCCGGAAGCGCATCGTGGTGTCCCCAGGGCGGTAGTCGAGGATCATCTGCCCGGTCACCTTCCCCTGGCGCCAGTCGGCCTCCATCTGGTCCAGCGCCACGGTCCGCCCCGCGATCCGCAGGTTGCCCGCCCCCGGCCCCAGGGACACCGGTCCCGCCCGGAACCGGCGGAAGGTCACATAGGCGCCCCGGGACAGGAAGGGCTGGACGTCGGGGAACCGCATCCGGGAGACCTCGTTGGGCTCCCCGCCCCCGGCCAGCAGGAT
>JAGOKF010000152.1 GCA_017994695.1 Myxococcota bacterium
CTCCCTGGTGGCCCGCCAGCGCCTGGCCCCCGGGCCGGCCACCCGCTACGCCGCCCGCGTCACCGCCCTGAACCTCCAGCACCCTGGGCCCTTCGGGGGACAGTCACCGGTCTTCCCGCCACAACTTGCGGAAATCCTGAACGAATCGTGACAGGAAAAGGTGACTGTCCCTCGTGGGACCGGTAGGATCGCGGGGGGCAACGGGAGGACGGAGCATGGGGTCGGTGATCCGGTTCAGCGCGTCCATCGAGGAGGATCTGTTCCGGCAGTTCGAGGAGGCGACGCGCCGCCGGGGCTACTCGAACCGGTCGGAGGCCCTGCGGGACCTGATCCGGGACTCCCTGGTCCGCGAGGAATGGGAGGGGGACCAGGAGATCGTCGGGACGGTGACCCTGGTCTATGACCACCACGTCCGGGAACTGTCGGACCGGCTCACCCGCCTACAGCACGACTCCCAGGAGGTGATCCTGTCGGCCATGCACGTTCACCTGGACCACGACAACTGCCTGGAGGTGATCGCGGTGAAGGGCCGGGCCTCGGAAGTCCAGCGCATCGCCGATGCCCTGGTGGGCACGAGGGGCGTCAAGCACGGCCGCCTGACGGCCACCACGACGGGGAAGCGCCTCAGATAGCCCCCCGGTGGTCGCCGGGCATCCGGTCGGCCCACCACCGGGCCACCTCCCCGACATCCCCGGTATCGATCCCGACCCGGCCCCCGTCCAGGACCAGAAACCTTGTGCAGAACCGGCCGGCGAATTCCAGGTCATGGGTCGCCACCATGATCGCGGTGTCCAGCCCCTCCAGCAGCAGGGCAAGGCTCCGCCGTCCCGGAGGGTCCAAGGACGCGGAAGGCTCGTCCAGCAACAGGAGTTCCGGTCCGGTCACCAGGGATCCCGCGAGGGCCACTCGCTGCTTCTCGCCGTGGGACAGGTGGTGGATGGGCGATCCGGCCAGGGTTCCCACCCCGAGGTCCCCCAGGACCTCCCGGGCCCGACCAAGGGCTTCCGGAGGAGACCAGCCCCTGCGGATCAGTCCGAAGGCGACGTCCTCCTCGGGGGTGGGGAACAGCAACTGGTCCTCCGGGACGTTGAACAAAAAGCCGATCCGCCGGCGGATCCCCGCCAGGGAACGCCCTGAAAGACGTTCCCCGAAAACCCGGATCTCCCCCCGGTGGGGGACCAGGCCCACGGCGGCTTTCAGCAGCGTCGTCTTGCCGCTGCCGTTCCGGCCCACCAGGGCGACCCGCTCCCGGGACCGGACCGCCAGGGACACCCCCTCCAGCACGGAGGGCCCCGGGTCCTCGTAGCGGACCGTGACCTCCCGGAACTCGATGGCCGGCACGGTCATCCCGCCCCCCGGATCATCAGGGAAACCGCCAGGGACAGGACCGCCATCCCGATCGCCAACCCGTCCCTCCACCCGCACGGGCATGCCCGCAGCGGCGAGGGGTCGTCCTCGCCGTAGCCCCGAACCGCCATCGCCTCGCCGACCCGTTCCGCCCGGGCGGCCACCCGGGGGAGCCAGACCCGCGGCAGCGCCTGGACCAGGGCGAATCCCCCGATCCCCCGCCGGCCCGTCGCCCCCCGGACCGTCCATGCCTCGACCATGGCCCGCGTCTCGGAGCCCAGCGTCGCCGACTGGTGGACGATCTGCAGCAGGATCGACGTGACGATTCCCGGCACCGGCAGCCGGACGAGGGCCTCCCGGAGGTCGCTGGCGCCGAGGGACGCGATGATCGCCCCGCAGACCACGATCCCGCTGGTGCCCCGGATCAGCAGCGAAGCCGGCACCTCTAGCGCCGGCCGGATCCCTCCGTCCTCCCGGATCCACGGAACCAGCAGGAAGTACGGCAGGAACAGCACGAGTCCCAGCAACACTCCGCCTGCGACCAGTCTTCCGGGGGGACGACAGGCGGCCACCCAAGCGACGGTGACGGACAGGGTCCAGAGAATGCCGGGCGTCGAAGGGACCGGCGATGCGATGCAGGCCCCCAGCACCAGCACCCCGGCGGCCAGGCGGGCCGGAGGGCACAACCGCCCGGCCGGGCCCTTTCCCGACCCCCAGATCCGGTGCCAGGGCGTCTTCATCCCGGCTGCTCCTGCGGCCTGCGGGCGGTGACCAGGTAGCGCCGTTCCGTGTCCTCCACCGCCTCGATCCGGAATCCGACCGACTCCAGCACTGCCGCCGTATCGCCTGCCGGCGCCAGGAGGTCCCTTCCGATGGCGCCCCCCTTGCCCGCGTGGATCTGGTTGATCCGTTCCCGGGACGCCAGGTGCCAGACGTGCAGGAGGCCCCCGGGCCGGAGCACCCGGAAGACTTCCCGGGCCACCGCAGCCGGATCGTCGAAATGGGGCCACACCCCGAGGCAGAAGACCCGGTCGCACCGGGCATCCCCGACGGGCAGGCGCCGGGCGTCGGCGACGTTCCAGGAGACCCGGGCATCGGGAATCTTCCTCCGCGCCACCGCGATCATTCCCGGGGAGAAGTCCACCGCCACGACCCGGCCCTCGCCCGACAGGCGATCCAGGATCGCCCGGGTGAGGTTCCCGGTGCCGCAGCCGATGTCGGCCACCGTCTCCCCGGGTCCGACCCCGAACTCCCGGAGCCCGTCGTCCAGGCCTGCCCGCAGGCGATCCATGTCCTCCCATCCGTCCCAGTCGCCCGCGATGCCGTTGAAGAACTCCACCCTCGCGTCATCGTGCATCCGTTTCCTCCAGGGAGTGGGGCCGGGGCGGCCGAAGGGACCTCCGGGAAACCCGGACCACCGACGGGATGACCGCCAGCATCAGCAGGATTCCCGGCCACCCGCTCAGGAAGGACAGCCCGGCCAGGAAGGACGCCGGCAGGTCGA
The DNA here is from genome assembly GCA_017994695.1 of Myxococcota bacterium. Classification (GTDB taxonomy): domain Bacteria; phylum Myxococcota_A; class UBA9042; order DTJE01; family DTJE01; genus JAGOKF01. The sequence continues at coordinate 2,852 of JAGOKF010000152.1, forward strand.
TCCAGAGGGAGAAGGCATAGACCAGGCCGACGTGGAAGACGCGCCCGGCGATCAGCACCGGTGCCAGCACCACCCATTCCGGGATCCGGGGCCACCGGCGGGAGACCGCGGCGATCACGGC
>JAGOKF010000017.1 GCA_017994695.1 Myxococcota bacterium
CCACCTCGGTCCACTGCCCGTTGAGCCAGAACGCCGGCATCACGAAGTCCCTCCCCCACAGGAGGCTCCCTGCCCCCCGCCCCCCAACGCCGCCCCGTGGAGGAACAGGTCCAGGATCCGCGCCGACAGGTCCTCCAGGCTCCGGGACTGGCGGAATCGTCCCATCGCCAGGCCCCGGGCGAGGCCCAGGAGCGCCTGGGCCAGCTCGTCCGGTTCCTGACGCCGCAGGATGCCCTCCCGGATGCCCTGCTCCATCAGGGCCGCGAGTTCCCGCATCAGGCGGTCCAGCACCTCGTGCATCCGGTGCACCTTGTCCCCCTGGACCCCCACCGAGTCCCGGAGGAACTGGGGGGAGTCCCGGAGCGTCTCGAAGAAGCCCCGGCTTTCCTCGCTGAAGAACACGAACCGTTCCACGTAGGCGCGGACCTTGTCGCAGAAGGGGCCGTCCCCCCGGACCAGGGATTCGATCTCCCGGCAGACGTCCAGCAGGCGGCGGTGGTGCAGTTCCAGGATCAGGTCCGCCTTCCCCGGGAAGTAGTTGTACACGGTCCCGACCGCCACCCCGGCGGCCTGGGCGATCTCCTCGATCCGGGCGTTCAGGTACCCCCGGGACTCGAAGACCTTCGCGGCGGCCTCCAGCAGACGATCCCGGACCCTCTGGCGGGCCTCGGGAGAGAGCGGCATCCTTCCCATCCCCCCTCCCTTGCCTCCGGACAGGAGGCTCCCCGATTCTACCCCATTTCTCGCCACATAAATGAACACCCATTCAAAAAATCTTGACAGGCCCCTGGCGACACCCTATCGTCTGCTGCCGCCGGCAGGAAGCGGCAAGGCTTTCTCGGGGGACCGGATCATGAGACGACTGGGCGCTGGATGGATCGGGTTGGCGGCCATGGCGGCCCTGGGCTGCCGGGAGACCTCGGGCAGGGTGGCGCTGCCGGAACAGCCCTCGGCCCCGCGGGTGATCTCCGGGAATCCGGACGGGAACAGGCCGCCGTCGGACGGGACGTCCTGGATGAGCGGAACCCTGGAGCCCCAGCGCCGGAGCACGCTGATGGCCCAGGTGCCCGGCGTCGTCCAGAGGGTGATCGCCTCCGAGGGTCAGCGGGTCCGGGCCGGGGATCCCCTGGTGGTGATCCGGGACGAGGACTACCAGTTGCGCCTCCGGCAGGCCCAGGCCGGCCTCGATGCCGCGGAGGCCCAGGCCCGGAACGCCGAGTTGCAGTTCCGGCGCCTGCAGGAACTGCGGAACCAGGAGGCCGTTCCCCAGAGCCAGCTGGACGTGGCGGAGGCGGGATGGAAGGCCGCCCGGGCCCAGATCGAGGTGGCGGCGGCGAACCTGGCGCTGGCCCGGAAGGCCCTCCGGGATACCGTGATCTCGGCACCCTACGACGGCGTGGTGGTGCGGCGGATGATCTCCGAGGGCGAATCCGCCACGGCGATGCCCCCGACGCCGCTGGTGGTGGTGGAGAAGACCGATCCCCTGGAACTGAAACTGCAGGTCCCGGCGGCCGAGGCGGACCGGGTGGCGGCGGGGACTCCCCTGAAGATCCGGCTGCCGGCATCGGGACAGGAGATCGACGGCCAGGTGGCCCGGATGGTCCCCTCGGCGAATCCCGGCTCCCGGGCCTTCATGGCCATCGTCGAGATCCCCAATCCGGACGGGTCCCTCCGGGCGGGAGTCTATGGCGAGGCCCGCCTGGCCTCCCCGACAAGCACGGGAGGGTCCTCCCGATGAAACTCGCCGACGTCTCCATCCGGAGGCCCGTGCTGGCCACCGTGATGATCTCCCTGCTGCTGGTCTTCGGGATCGTCGCCTATCCGCGGCTGGGCGTGGACCTGATGCCGAACGTCGAGTTCCCCTTCGTGACGGTCACGGTGGTCTATCCCGGGGCGGACCCGGAGACCATCGAGGACAAGGTGGTGGACAAGCTGGAGGAGGCGGTCAACACCATCAACGGGATCCGGGAACTGCGGTCCACCAGCCTGGAGAACGTCGGGTTCCTGCTGATCCAGTTCGAACTGGAGCGGAGTGCCGACCAGGCGGTCCAGGACGTCCGGGACAAGGTGTCGGCGGTGCTGCGGGACCTGCCGCAGGACCTGGACCCGCCCCTGGTGCAGCGCCTGGACATCAACGCGATGCCGATCCTGACCGCGGCGGTCTTCGGGGATCTGCCGGTGCAGGAACTGACGCGGATCGCCGATGAACAGGTCAAGCAGCGGCTGCAGGTGGTCCCCGGGGTCGGCAGCGTGGACCTGATCGGTGCCCAGCAGCGGGAGGTCCAGGTCCTGATCGATCCGGCGCGGATGCAGTCCCACCACCTGGCCCCGGGAGACCTGGCCCAGGCCCTCGCCTACCAGAACCTGGAGGTCCCCGGCGGCAACCTGGACGAGGGTTCGACCGAACGGGCCGTGAAGACCCGGGGCGAGGTCCACTCGGCCGAGGAACTGGCCGCCGTCGTCGTCGGGAGCGTCCAGGGAACGCCGATCCGGGTGGGGGACGTGGCCCGGGTCGAGGACGCAGCGGCGGAGCGGCGCAGCCACTCGTCGGTGAACGGCCGGTCGGCGGTGGTGCTGTCGATCCGGAAGCAGTCGGGCGCGAACACCGTGGAAACGGCCCACCGGGTCAAGGAGGAACTGGAACGCCTGAAGGCGCGCCTGCCCGCGGGCGTCTCTCTGTCCATTCCCCGGGACGACAGCGTCTTCATCGAGCACGCCATCGGGGACGTGCGCTTCGACCTGGCCTTCGGGGCCCTGCTGGCCATCCTGATCGTCTGGGTGTTCCTCCGGGACTGGCGGGCGACCTTCATCAGCGCCCTGGCCCTCCCCACGTCGGTCGTCGCCACCTTCGGCTTCATGCAGGCCATGGGCTTCACGATGAACCAGATGACGATGCTGGCCCTGTCGCTGTCCATCGGGATCCTGATCGACGACGCCATCGTGGTCATCGAGGCGATCCACCGGCATCTCCAGATGGGCAAGGGGGCGATGCAGGCGGCCCGGGAGGCCACCGCGGAGATCGGGCTCGCCGTGATGGCGACCACCGCGGCCATCCTGGCGGTCTTCGTCCCGGTGGCCACGATGAAGGGCATGATCGGGCGCTTCTTCTTCCAGTTCGGCCTGACGGTGGCCTTCGCCGTCGCCGTGTCCCTCTTCGTCGCCTTCACGCTGACGCCCATGCTGTCGGCCCGGATGCTCCGGAGGGAGGAGGGACACGGGGCGATCTCCCGATTCCTCGGGGGGCTGCTGGACCGGATCGACTCCCTCTACCGGGGAACTCTGAAGTGGGCCCTGGGACACCGGGGCCTCGTCCTGGGGATCGCCCTGCTGTTCCTCCTGGGAACGCTGGCGCTGGTGCCGACCCTGAGGACGGAATTCATGCCCCAGTCGGACCGTTCCCAGGCCCTGGTCCACGTGGAATTCCCCGAGGGGACCCACCTCCGGGTCACCACCGAGATGATGGAAGCCATCGCCGCCCGGGTCCGGGAGGTCCCGGGGGTCACCCAGACGATGGTGACCATCGGGGGCGGGTCCCTGGGGGAGGTGAACAAGGGGGACCTCCAGGTGGACCTGGTCCCGAAGGGGCGGCGGACCTACTCTCAGGAGGAGGCCATCGTGTTCCTCCGAAGGCTGGTCCAGCAGATGGTCCCAGACGCCCGGGTGGCCGTGGAGCCCAACGAGCAGCGGCTGGTCAGCGGCACGCGCAATGCGCCGATCCAGTACGTGATCCGGGGCCGGGACCTGGGCCAGGTGCAGCAGGCCGCCGATTCGCTGGCCGACCGCCTGGCCCGGATGCCGGGGTTCGCCGGCGTGGACACGACCCACCGGGGGGGCAGGCCCGAGGTGGCCCTGTTGGTCGACCGGCAGCGGGCGGCGGACCTGGGAGTGATGGTGGGCCAGGTGGCCGGGACCGTCCGGACCTTCTTCGCCGGGGACAAGGCGACCGAGGTCACGATGGACGGGGACCGCGTGGACGTGCGCCTGCGGCTGGATGACGCCTGGCGGCGCGGTCCGTCGGACATCCCGGGTCTCGCCGTCCGGTCCACGACGGGAAACCTGGTTCCCCTGGCCCAGCTGGTCCGGCTGGAGGAGGGGACCGGACCGAGCCGCATCGAGCGCCTGCAGCGGGAGCGGCAGGTGACGGTGATGGCGGACCTGGAGGGGATCGCCCAGGGGAACGCGATGAAGCAGGTGGAGGCCGTGGCCCGGGAGGTGCTTCCGGAGGGGGTCACGGGGGAGTGGGCCGGCATGAACAAGGTGATGGAAGAGTCCTTCGGATACCTGATCACCGCGCTGATGCTGGCGGTGGTGATGGTCTACCTGATCCTGGCGGCCCAGTTCGAGTCCTTCCTGCACCCCTTCACGATCATGATGTCCCTGCCCTTCTCCCTGGTGGGTGCCTTCCTGGGCCTGCTGATCACCGGCAAGACCCTCAACATCGCCACCTTCATCGGGCTGATCCTGCTGATGGGCCTGGTGGTGAAGAACGCGATCCTGCTGGTGGACTACGCGAACCAGCGGAAGGAGGCCGGGGACTCCACCCGGGAGGCCCTGCTGAAGGCCGGGCCCATCCGGTTGCGGCCGATCCTGATGACGACCGCGGCGATGATCTTCGGCATGCTGCCGGTGGCCGCCGGTCTGTCCGAGGGGAGCGAGATCCGCAGCCCGATGGCGGTGGCGGTCATCGGGGGGCTGATCACCTCGACGCTGCTGACCCTGGTGGTCGTTCCGGTGGTCTACTCCCTGCTGGAGGGGATCCGGGAATCCCGCAGGTCCCCCGCCTGAACCGCGTCACCGGCCCCGGCCACGATCCGGGCGACCCGGGTACCCGCGCCAGACGTGCTATTCTTGGGCCGGCACGGGAGCGGATGCCCGATGGACCTGCGGGAATACCAGTTGATGGCCGCCGTCGAGGATCGCCACTTCTGGTTCTTGGGGATGCGGGCGATCTTCCGGGACGCCTACCTGGACGCCGGGCTCGGACCCGCCTCGGAGGTCCTGGACGTCGGGTGCGCCACGGGCGGCATGATGCGCTTCCTGGCAGGCCAGGGAAGGTTCATGGGCCTGGACCGGAGCGAGGAGGCGGCCGCGATCGCACGGCAGCGCACCGGGTGCCCGGTCCTGGTGGGGGATGCCACGGCGATGCCCTTCCCGGACGGCCGTTTCGACGGGGTGATGGCGATGGACGTCCTGGAGCACGTCGAGGACGACCGGGCGGCCCTGCGGGAGATCCGCCGGGTGCTCCGGCCGGGAGGCCCGTTCCTGGCCTCGGTCCCCTGCCATCCGTGGCTGTTCTCGACCCACGACCGGGCCCTGATGCACCTCCGAAGGTACCGCCGGCGGGAGTTCCTGGCCCGACTGGCAGAAGCCGGGTTCCGGCCGGAACGGGTCTCCTGGACCAACTCCCTGCTGTTCCCCGTGGCGGCGGCGAGCCGCCTCGCACGCCGGATTCTCGGGGACCGGCGGGACGGCCGGAGCGACGCGGGCCTGGAGGTGGGCCCGGCCAACGGCCTGCTGCTCCGGGTGTTCCGCCTGGAGCGGGTGCTGGGTCGCCGGATCCCGATGCCCTGGGGCCTGAGCCTGCTGGTGGTGTCCCGTTGACGCCGGGGTCCCCGACGAGCGGGAACACCGGGGGCGGACGAAGACTGGTCAGCCGGAGCGATCCGCGCCACAATAGGCTCCCGGTGACCGAGCGAGAGGTCCCATGGGCGACGGGAAGTCGGACCAGAGACAGCACCCCCGCTACCAGACCCGCATCTACGGCGTCTTCGGCCGGGACATCGACCTGGACGAGACCGAGATGCTGATGATGAACATGAGCGCCGGCGGGGCGTTCGTGCGCACGGACCAGCCCTCCCCCCCGGGCCAGATCGTGGTGCTGCGGATCTACCTGGACGACACGGACCGGGAACCCCTCTCGGTGACCGGGGAAGTGGTCTGGTGGCGCGCCCCGGGGCAGGGCAAGGAGCCGGGGATGGGGGTGAAGTTCCAGCGGATCTCCCCCGGGGACACGGCCCGGTTCAAGGCCTTCCTGGCCCGGCTGATCGAGCGGGAACTCTTCCAGTCCTGACCGCCCCGGGAGGACGCCGGGGTCACTTGCCGACGCAGAAGCGCGAGAAGACCCGGTCGAGGATTTCCTCGACCAGGCGGCTCCCGTCGATCTCCCCCAGGTGTTCCAGAGAACGGCGCAGGGCGGCCGCCGCGACCTCGAGGGGATCGCCCCGGACCCGGGCATCCCGGGCCTCCTCCAGGCAGGACAGGGCATCCCGGAGGGCATCCTGCTGCCGGTCCCCGATGACCACCACGGCCCGGGCATCCGATGCCCGTTCCAGCGACTGCATGGCCAGCCGGGACAGGTGTCCCCGGACCTGGTCCAGCCCCTCGCCCGTCCGGGCGGAGGTGTCCACCACGGGAACGGGAACCGGGGGGATCCGGACCCGGGGAGGCCCCAGGTCCCTGCGGGTCCGGACCACCAGGTCCACCCGGTCCGGCATCGGTCCCGGGTCCACCTGCCCGGTCCCGTCGACCACGAAGACCACCACGTCGGCTTCCCGGACGGCCTTCAGGGCCCGCTGGATGCCCTCGGCCTCCACCCGGCCGGCCCCCTGCTGCCGCAGGCCTGCGGTGTCCCAGATCCAGACCGGCGCTCCGGCCAGCACCGTCAGTTCCCCCACGAGGTCCCGGGTGGTCCCGGGCTCCTCGTCCACCAGGGCCCGATCGGCCCCGAGCAGCGCATTGAAGAGGCTGGATTTCCCGGCATTCGGAGCCCCCGCCAGGGCCACCCGGACCCCTGCGACGGCCGGTCGCAGTCGCCGTGCCGAGGCCAGCCAGGCCTCCATCCGCTCCCGGACCTGCTCGACGGCCTCCCAGGCCGCCTCCAGGTCCGTCACGACCCCGTCCTCCTCCGGGTGGTCCAGGGTCGCCTCGACCTCCGCCAGGGCGTCGATCAGGGTCTCCCGGGCCTCGGAGATCTCCCGGGAAGGCCTTCCCTCGAGGGCCTGGAGCGCCGCATCGAGGGCCGCCGGGGTTCCCGCCGAGGTCAGCAGGGCCACCGCCTCGGCCTGCACCAGGTCCAGGCGCCCCGAGGCCATCGCCCGGCGGGTGAACTCCCCGGGGCGTGCCGCCCGGGCTCCGGCGGCCAGGCACGCCGAGAGCACGCCCTGGAGGACCAGGGGGCCGCCGTGGCAGTGCCACTCCACCGACTCCTCGCCGGTGTAGGAGCCCCCTGCGGCGAAGAACACCCCCAGGGCGTCGTCCAGCAGGCGGCCCGTCTCGGGGTCCCGGAGGCGTGCCCGCACCAGGCGGCGCAGCGGAGGCGGGTCCGGGAGGTCCGGGCAGCATTTCCGGGCCACCTGCCAGGCCCCCTCACCCGAGAGGCGCACGATGCCGATGGCCGCTGAGCCGCTGCCGGTGGCGATGGCCGCGATGACGTCGGTCATGGGCCGGAACTCCGGTGAGGGCCCGGGACTTCCCGAGGGTCCACGAAATCGAATCCCTCCGAGGAACTGCCCGGGTACAGGCGCCCAGTCCTCGGATTCCGCAGGCCCGACGCCTCCGGTTGGAGGGGGCCGCGGTCCTCTGGACAGCGGAAGAGGGCGGGGAGAGGCTGCGGGGAATCCCCCCCGGGATTTCCCGCCTTCCGGGCCGACACCCCGAAGGAACTGAAGCGATCCGGCGGCAGACGGCCACCGACCAGCCAGGCATCCAGTCGATCCAGGGCCTCCCGGACCCGACCGTAGACTCCGGGAGGCGGCAGGCGGCCCAGCAGGCGCACCGACAGGTGGTCCCACAGAGAGAGGGGAGGAGTGGCCAGGAAGCCCCGGGCATCGATCCGGACCTCGGCGAACCCCGCCTGGACCAGACACTCCCGGAGGCGGTCCTGGTCGAAGACCCAGAGGTCCGTGAAGGCCGGCGGCGGACCGGTCCCGGGATCCCGGGCGTCCGCCGGAAGGCCCAGCAGGCGGCGCCGGGCCGCGGCGATGGGCCGCCGGAGCAGTCCCTCGAGGCGCTCGGCCGAGACGGTCGGCTCGTGGGTCAGCAGCAGCACTCCCCCGGGGCGGAGGACCCGGTGGACCTCCCGGAGGAAGGCCGGCACGTCAGGCAGGTGGTGCAGCATGGAATTGCCCGCCACGCAGTCCACGGACCCGGCAGGCAACGGCAGCCGGTGGACATCGGCCCGGGCGGTCCAGACGCCCTCGACAGCCTCCTCGGCCAGGTGCCGCCGGAGAGCCGCCAACTGGGCGGCGCTGAGGTCCACCGAGAGGCACTGGCGGAAGGCCCCGACCGACATCAGAGCCCGGGTCAGCAGTCCCGACCCGCACCCCGCGTCCACCAGCATGTCCCGGCGGGGCGGCGGCAGCCGATCCAGGCGGTCCAGGACCATCCGGGTCCACCACCCGGCCGGCCGGTGGTCGTGGCCCTGGCGGTAGGTGTCATCCAGCGCGGCGTTGGCCCGGATGACCAGGTCGCGGCCCTGATCGTCCAGCCGATAGGGCCCGGCCAGGTGTTCCTGGAGCCAGGGCCGGACGGTGCCGTTCAGCATCCCGCCACCTCTCCCGGAAGGGGTTTTCCCCTGTCCCGGCCGTCACGTCAAGCGCACTGCTTCCAGGTTCCGCCCGTCCAGGTGGCGCAGGAGCGCCTGGTCAAGTCGTTGCGCCGTTTGACGCGGTCCCGTGTCCGCTCCCCGCAGGCCGCGCTGCACCGGGCGTCGGCCTCCGCGCCCCTCCTCAACCCCACGATCCCGAGCAGCAGGTTTCGCGGCATGTCCGGATCGCCCGGGACCGCCCCTTCCGGCACCCCGCATCAGCGGGCCCGGACGAGGGCCGGCCCGCCCCGGGCATCGACCCGGACGGTGCCGCGGTAGTGGAGCCATTTCAACTGCAGGACGGCCTCGAGCGTCATCTGGCCCCCCGCCTCCCAGAGGCTCCCCTCGACCACCCGGATGGTTCCCCGGCTTCCCAGGGCCTCGAAGGTGCAGGGCGGGGCCCCGTCCAGCAGGTAGCGTCCCCGGGGGGATTTCCAGGCCGGGAACCGGCAGGACTCCCCCGAGGCGACGTGCACCAGCACCACCACCGGCTGTCCCCGGGCGTCAGGTTCCACCCGGGCGTGGATCCGGGTGAAGAGGCGATCCTTGCCCGCGGGGTTGTGGGGGTGGGCCTCCAGCACCACGACCGGTCCCCGGAGCACGTGGTCCCCGGGGCCAGGGTCGGGCCTGCGGGCCTGGGCCGAGGAGACCGGGAGGATCAGCAGCAGCGCGATCCACAGGGGCGACTTCATCGGGAGTCCCCGCAAGAGGCGGCCGTTCGACGGGAGGGCGACGGGGGATATTTCCCGGCCGGGACCGCCCGCCGGGAAGGGGTTCCCGGGGCCGGGCAAACCGGGCTCCGGCCGGGCGGGGAGTCAGTGGATCGCCTGGAACCATCGCCCCGGGGGCCACCAGCGAACGAGCGCCTTCCCCTTCGTGTTCTCCACGGGCAGGAACCCCCAGTAGCGCCCGTCGCTGCTGTTGTCCCGGTTGTCCCCCATCACGAAGACGTACCCGTCGGGGACCACCACGTCCGGGACCCCGCCGTCCCCGGACCCGTCCATCGGCCAATCCGGGAGGTTGCGGCATCCGGCCCGGAGGTTGGCTTCGGTCTGGGCCAGGTGCTGGGTGACGAACTCCACGCCGCCCAGGCGCTCCCGCTGGCGCTGGCACTGGCACCGGGCCAGCGTGGCGTCGTCGCAGGGACCCGCCGGGCCCAGCACCTCGACCGGCACGGCCTCCCCGTTGATGTAGAGGCGGTTGTCCTGGAGCCGCACCCGGTCCCCGGCCACGGCGACCACCCGCTTGATGAAGTCCTTGCCGTGGTCCTCCCCGGGGCCGGGGTACTCGAAGACCGCGATCTCCCCCCGCCGGGGGGACCGGCCCTCGACGATCCGGTAGTGGGTGAAGGGGATTCGCAGTCCATAGAGGAACTTGTGGACGAAGAGGTGGTCCCCCACCTGGAGCGTCGGGATCATCGACCCCGTGGGGATCTTGAAGGCCTCGAACAGGAAGGCCCGGATCAGCAGGGCCAGCAGGACGGCCCCTCCCAGGGACCGGAGGCTTTCCAGGAACGATGCCTTCTTCAGCACCGGGTGATGCTGCTTCAGGTCGGCCTGGACCGCCGCGGCCGCCTTCGCCAGGGGCCCCTCCTCGGAGGCCTTCAGGGCCTCTTCCAGGGCCTTCAGGTGGTCCGCGAATCTTTTGCGATCGGCCTCGGCCAGGCGCCCCCCGCGGTACTTCAGGATCTGGGAGGCCTCCTTCCACAGTTTCCGGGCCTCTCGAAACGTCGGACTCGCCAAGGATTCCCCCCGTTGGCATCGGAGGGGGACATTACCCACCCGGGGCCGCGGATGTCAAACCGCCCGGATCTTCCGGTTCCCGGAAAGACCGGGACGGCGAGGAACGGCCCTGGGGCCACCGGCGTGGCTTCGGCGACGAAGGCGGGCTTCCGTTTGGCAGTCGCCTCCCCGGCGGATAGACTGGCGGGCATGGACGGCTCCCGATCCCGAGTCCCGCCACCGTGGGGATCCGGTCGCTTCCGGCCCGCCCTGATCGCGGCATGCCTGCTGGTTTCGGCGGGCCTTCCGGCCCGGGCGTCCCCCCCGGCGGTGGCGGCGGATCCGGCACACCGCCCCCTGCGGGTGGTGCTGGACCCCGGGCACGGGGGCCTGTCGAACGGCGCGGTGGGCGTGGCCGGGATCCCCGAAAAGCGCCTGACGCTGCAACTGGCCTTGCTGGTCCGGGACCTGCTGGCCCAGGAGCCTGGCATCGAGGTGGTGATGACCCGGGACCAGGACGTGGACGTGGACCTCGCCGCCCGCCCCCGCGTGGGGCAGCCGGCGGACCTCTTCGTGAGCCTCCACCTGAACGCCGCGCCGTCGGCCCAGCCCCGGGGCATCGAGACCTACTTCCTCGGGCCCGCCAGCGATCCGGGGGCCTCCCAGGTGGCCGAGCGGGAGAACGCCGAGGCCGTGGACCCCGGTCCCCTGGCGGAGGACACCGACGTGGCGGAGATCCTGGCGGACCTGTGGCGGGTCGGGGTCCAGATGCGATCGGCCCACCTGGCCCAGGAAGTCCAGCAGGGCATGGCCCGGGCCGTTCCGGGGGCGGTCAACCGGGGTGTCCGCCAGGCCAACTTCGCGGTCCTTCGCCTGTCGCCCGTTCCGGCCATCGTGGTGGAGGCGGGCTTCCTGACCCATCCCCAGGAGGGAAGGCGGCTGGCCGACCCGTCCTACCTGGGCCGGCTGGCCCGGGGCATCGCCCGGGGGATCCTGCGCTATGCCGGCGCCACCGCCCGGGAGCGCCAGGCGATGACGACCGGCCGTCAGTCCCCCTGACCCAGCAGGGCCCCGATCCTTCGCCGCACGGGTTCCAGCGTCCGGGCGTCCTTCGCGCAGCAGGGAATGCCCCCGAGATCCTCTGCGAGTTGTTGCAGGCGATCGGGATCCCGGACCCGATCCGCCTGGTTCAGCAGCAGCAGGACCGGCCGGCGGTCCAGTTCCCACTCCCGCAGGATGCGCCGGACCGAGGCCACCTGTTCCTCCAGGTGGGGGTCGGCCACGTCGGCCACCAGCAGCAGCGCACGGGCCTCCCGGACCTCCTCCAGGGTCGCCCGGAAGGCCCCCTCCAGTTCCGCCGGGAGATCCCGGATGAACCCCACGGTGTCGGCCAGCAGCACCTCGCTCCCCTCCTCCAGCCAGGTCCGGCGCACCGTCGGGTCCAGCGTCGCGAAGAGCCGGTCCTCCGCCGGCACGCTGGCCCCGGTCAGGGTGTTGAACAGCGTGCTCTTGCCGGCGTTGGTGTAGCCCACCAGGGCGACCAGGGGCACCCGGGCCTCCTGCCTGCGACGCCGGGTCTCGTGGCGACGGCCGGCGAGTTCCTCCAGGCGCTTCTCCAGCAGGCGGATCCGGTCCCGGGCCCGGCGCCTCTCCATCTCGAGGCGGGTCTCCCCGGGACCCTGGGCCCCGATGCCGCCGGTCAGCCGGGAAAGGGCGTCGTCCTTCTCCGACAGGCGGGGCAGGTTGTATCGCAACTGGGCCAGTTCCACCTGGAGCCGACCCTCGGGACTCCGGGCATGGCGGGCGAAGATGTCGAGGATCAACTGGTTCCGGTCGATCACCCGGACCTCGGTGACCTGGGCGATGGAACGCTGCTGGGACGGGGTGAGGGGCCGGCCGAACACCAGCAGGTCCACGCCCTTCATCAGGCCGGTCATCGCCAGTTCCCGGACCATGCCCTTGCCGACCAGGAAGGTGGGGTCGGGCCTCGCCCGGCGCTGGACCGCGGTGTGGACCACCACGAGGCCCGCGGTCCGGCAAAGGGACCGGAGTTCCGCGGTCTCCCAGTCCACGTCGGTCCGGGAATCCAGGACCGGCAGCACCACGATCGCCGCGTCCCGGACCCCGGGAACCCCCCGGTGTCGCAGGGCTCCGGTGGTCCGCCGGATCTCCTCCTCCAGTTCGCGGATCCGGTGGGCGAAATCCCCCGGAAGGGCATTGGCGTAGCGGACCGGTTCCACCTCCCAGAGGCGGCCCTCGCGGTTGTCGGGGAGCAGCCGGGCGACCTCCACCTTGGGCATCGCGCCGCTGCCCTGGGGCATCACGGCGACCAGGGCATCCAGGGACATCATCCGCAGCGTTTCCAGGTCCGCTTCCAGGTTCCCCTGGCCGTCGGGCCGGGCATGGACCAGGCGCAGGCCTCCCAGGCGTCCCGGACCCACCCGCTGGCGGGCCCACCGGGGCACCAGGAGGCGCACCGCGTCCCCGACCACCACCTCCTGGACCCCGCCCCGGCGGTCCACCAGGCATCCGACTCTTCGCCCGGTGGCCTCCACGGCCTCCTGGAGGGCCATCGCGAAGGAGGGGGTCACCGCGGACTCGGCCCCGGCTCCCCGGTCCGCCAGGCGTTCCAGCAGGCGCAGGGTCGCCGGCCGCAGCCCCAGCAGGTTCCCCGAGACCTTCACTCGTCCTTCCCCAGCCCGTATTCCTTCAGTTTGTAGAGCAGCGCCCGATGGCTGATCTCCAGCAGGCGGGCCGCCCGGGTGCGGTTGCCCCCGGTGGCCTCCAGGGCCTGGAGGATCAGGTGCCGCTCCAGCGTCCGGGCGTTCCGCTTCACCGAGAGCCCGGCCAGGGGGAGCATCGATCGGGGTCCGGGGCCCTGAACCTCCCGGGTCAGTTGTTCCGGCAGGGCCTCCTCGGTCACCTCGCCCCCGTCCGACAGCACCACCGCCCGCTCCACCAGGTTCTCCAGTTCCCGGACGTTCCCCGGCCAGGAATAGGCCATCAGGGCCCGCATGGCCCCGTGGGTGAATCCCCCGCCGCAGTCCCGGAGACCCAGGCGGTCCCGGGTCCGCTGGAGGAAGAACTCGGCCAGGGCCGGGATGTCCTCGGGACGGTCCCGGAGGGGAGGGATGTGGATCGGCAGCACGTTCAGCCGGTAGAAGAGGTCCTCCCGGAACCGCCCCGTGGCGATTTCCGCCGAGAGATCCCGAGAGGTGGCGGCGATGACCCGGACATCGACGTGGATGGACCGGACGTCCCCCACCCGCCGGATCTCGGACTCCTGGAGGAAGCGGAGGATCTTCACCTGGAGGGACACCGGCAGCTCCCCGACCTCGTCCAGGAACAGGGTGCCGCCGTTGGCGGTCTCGATGAGCCCCTTCTTGTTCCCCACGGCGTCGGTGAAGGCCCCCCGGACGTGGCCGAAGAACTCGCTCTCCATCAGTCCCTCGGGGATCGCCCCGCAGTTGACCGCCACGAAGGGGTGGCGCGCCCTGGGGGACGAATCGTGGACGAAGCGGGCCAGCACCTCCTTGCCGGTCCCGGACTCGCCGGTCAGCAGCACGGTGGTCCGGTAGGAGGCGATCCGGGCGGCGGTGGCCAGGACCCGCTTCATCGCGTCGGATCGGGCGATCACCTGGGGCACGCCTCCCCCTTTCCCGACCCGGGACCGGAGTTCCAGGTTCTCCCGGCGCAGTTGCTCCCGCTCGACGGCCTTCCGGAGGCAAAGGAGCACCTCCTCGCTCTGGAACGGCTTGCTGATGTAGTCGTAGGCACCGGCCCGGAGGGCCTCGACGGCCGTGTCCTGGCTACCGTAGGCCGTCATCACGATCACGGTCAGCAGGATCCCCCGCTGCTTGAGAGCCTGCAGGAAGGCCATCCCGTCCATGCCGGGCATCTTCAGGTCGCAGAGGCACAGGTCGAAGCGGCTCCGTTGCAGCAGGTCCAGGGCGTCCTCGGCCGAGGCGCAGGTGGTCACCTGGTAGCCCGCCCGGGAGAGGACCACCAGCAGCATCTGGAGGAATCCGGGCTCGTCGTCGATGACCAGGACCCTCAGGCTCATCTCCTCCTCCCCGGGGATGCTACCACGAGCCCGGTTCCTCGGCCTCGGCCGCCTCCCAGAGGTGCACCTGGAACACGGCTCCCCGGTCCGGGGCGTTGCCGGCGGTGATGTCGCCTCCGTACACCTGGAGGATCTGGGCGCAGATGGCCAGCCCGAGTCCGGTCCCTTCCCCCGGCGGCTTGGTGCTGAAGAAGGGGTCGAAGACCCGGGCCAGGGCTTCCTCGGGGATTCCCGGTCCCGTGTCCCGGACCTCGATCTCGATCCGTCGCCCCTCCCGCCGGGCGGTGGTCGTCAGGACCCCCCGGCCGTCCATCGCGTCGGCGGCGTTCATCCAGAGGTTCAGCAGCACCTGCTGCAACTGGGAGGGGCGGATCTCGACCCAGAGGGGGTCCGCGGGGAGGTGGGTCCGCAGGTCGATCCCGCCGAACTTCTTGTGGGATCGGACCAGGTTGCGGACGCCGTCCAGGCAGGCCTTCACCTCGGCCCGGGCCCCCTCCTCCCGGCTCGGACGGGCGAAGTCCAGGAGGTCCCGCAGGATCCCGTGCACCCGGAGGATCGAGGCGTGCACCTGCCCCGCGAATTCCTTCGTCTGGGCCGGGTCGTTGGCCCCGTCCCGCAGGATCTCGGACAGGCCCAGGGCGATGCCGATGGGGTTCCCGATCTCGTGGGCGATCCCGGCGGCCAATTGGCCCACCGAGGCCAGTTTCTCCGCCTGGATCAGGCGCCCCTTGGCCCCCCGGAGGTCCGCCCGGATCCGCTCCAGTTCGTCGGCGACCCGGTCGGCCCGGCGCCGTTCCTCGGCCAGTCGCTTCGACAGGTCGTCCAGCGACCGGGACAGGAGGACCATGTCCCCCACGTCGTCCTCCCCCTGCCAGAGGGTCCGCCGGCGAACCCGGGACGCGGCCGCCGACACGGGACGCACGATCAGGAAGTAGCCTGCCACCAGGCCCCCCAGGACCCCCAGTGCCGCGACCAGCAGGCTGTAGAGGAGCACCAGGGTCCAGACCGACGGGGGCGACGGGGAGCGGAGCACCTGCTCCATCACCAGCAGGCTGGGACGGGTCCCCGGGGCGTCCAGGCGCACCAGGGCCATCCAGGCTCTCCCCGTCATCGCCCTTCCTGGAGGCGGTTCCTCTGGCGAAGTGAGGGGAACCCGGGCCAGGGCCTCCCCGGACAGGAAGGCCTCCACCGCCAGGTCCAGGGGAACCCCCGCCCGCCGGGCCTCCTCGGGGAACTCGGGCCTTCCCGGCTCGGTGGACAGCAGCCGGACCGAGATCCCCTCCAGGGACCGGGAGAGGTCCCGGACCCAGTCAGTCCACCGGCTCGCGTCGGCCGGGGCCCGGGCGGCGGCAAGCCGAGCCCTGGAAAGCACGACCTCCCCCTCGGACCGTTCCAGGCGGGGCATCCAGAGGTCCCGGAGAATGGGGATCAGCACGGCCCCCGACAGCGTGGTCGCGAACAGGACGACCAGCAGCAGCCGGCCCCGGATGCCCATGGAGGAGAGGACTTTCACGGGACAAGGATACGGGCGGCGTCGCCCCGGGACAACCGGGGGCCCCAGCGGTGCCGAGGATGCCTACTGTTTCGCCGAGTGGTGGGGGCACTGGCCCCCGTGGCTGCACTTGCAGCGGCCGTCCTTCTTGCAGGGGCAGTCCTTGCAGGCGGCGCAGGCCTTGCCGTCCTTGCAGGGGCAGGTCCCGTCCTTCTTGCAGGGGCAGTCCTTGCAGCCGCCGGCCGTGCCGGCCTTGCCGTCCTTGCCGTCCTTGCAGGGGCAGGTGCCGTCCTTCTTGCAAGGGCAGTCCTTGCAGGCGGCGCAGGGCTTGCCGTCCTTGCAGGGACAGGTTCCGTCCTTCTTGCAGGGGCAATCCTTGCAGCCCTCGCAGGCGGGAACCGGGTCGCTTCCCTGGGCCGCCGCCGCAGGACAGCCTCCCGCACCCTGGCCGCAGGTCCCCTCGCCAGCGGCCTTCGCATGGGGACATCCCCCTTCCGGCGCCCCGAAGACCGCCGGGGCGTCCTTTCCTGCCTTGGCGCCGCAGCCGCACCCCTCGCAGGCGTCGCTCCGGCCCGGAGTGGCCATCACGAGGAGAAACGCAATTCCCAGACCCAGGATCGTCGATTTCATGGTCGCCTCTTTCGAAAAGAGGAGGGAATTCTAGCGGAAGCCCCCCCGTCGCTGTCAAACGGCCGGAGCGATCCCCGAACCCGTTGGCCGCTCCCCTCTGTCCCGTCCGTGGTCCAGCCTGGGCCCCGGAGTCCGTTTCGGCGGGCCGGAATCTGCCATTTGACACGCTGGGGATTTTCACTACAATCAGCCCTCCGTTCGGGTGGTGGTCGGAGGACCGACATGTACGCAGTGATTCAGACCGGTGGAAAGCAGTACCGCGTGGCCCCGGGGGACGTGATCGAGGTCGAGAAGCTCCCGGTGGACGAGGGGGCCGAGGTGACCTTCGACCAGGTCCTGCTGGTGGGGTCCGAGAGCGAGACCCGGGTGGGGCAGCCCCTGCTCCAGGGCGCCAGGGTGTTGGCCCGGGTCGTGAAGAACGGCCGGGCGCCGAAGGTCCTGGTGTTCAAGATCAAGCGGCGCAAGAACTACCGTCGGAAGCAGGGACATCGCCAGGCGTTCACCCGCCTGAGCATCCAGGACATCCAAGTGGGGTAGCAGATGGCGCGCAAGAAGTCTCAGGGAGCGGGGCGGAACGGTCGGGACAGCCAGGGACAGCGCCGGGGCGTCAAGGTCTTCGGAGGCCAGCAGGTGGTGGCCGGCAACATCCTGGTCCGCCAGCTGGGGACCCGGATCTACCCCGGCCACAACGTCGGCATGGGACGGGACTACACCCTGTTCGCGCTCCGGGACGGCGTGGTGAGCTACCGGGAAGGCCGGGGCAAGCGCTTCGTGGACGTGGATCCGGCCCAGGCGGCGTCCTGACCCCGGTGTTCGAGCCTCCTCCTCCCCGCGACCCCTCCGGCAAGGCAGGCCCATGCGCTTCATCGACGAGGCCGTCATCGTCATCCGATCCGGGCGCGGCGGCAACGGGTGCGTGTCGTTCCGCCGGGAGAAGTTCGTCCCGAAGGGCGGCCCCGACGGGGGGGACGGCGGCCGGGGCGGGGACGTGGTCCTCGAGGCCTCGGAGGACGTCAACACGCTGCTCGACTTCCACCAGAAGCAGCGCCACGCGGCCGAGGACGGCCGGCCCGGCGGCGGCGCCCGGAAGACGGGACGCCGGGGCCGGGACTGCGTGCTGAAGGTCCCGGTGGGGACCATCGCCTGGGACGACCAGGGAGAGATGATCTGCGACCTCTCGGAGGCCGGGGCCCGGGCGGTCCTCGCGCCGGGCGGCCACGGGGGGAAGGGCAACTGCCACTTCGCGCTGCCCTGGCGCCAGGCCCCGGACATCGCGACCCCCGGCGGGCCGTCGGTCGAGCGGACGGTCCGGCTGGAACTGAAACTGCTGGCCGACGTCGGGCTGGTGGGGCTGCCGAACGCCGGCAAGTCCACGCTGATCAACCGGATCTCGGCGGCCCGGGCGAAGGTCGCCGACTATCCCTTCTCGACGCTGGTTCCCGCCCTCGGCGTCGTCCGCCGGGGGCACTTCTCCTTCGTGGTCGCGGACCTGCCAGGCCTGATCGAGGGGGCCTCCCAGGGGGCCGGACTGGGAATCCAGTTCCTCCGGCACTGCGAACGGACGCGCCTGCTGGTGCACCTGGTGGACGTCTCCGGCGGGCAGGACCCGGTGGCCGCCGCCGGGGTCGTCGAGAACGAGATGGCCCGGCACGGGGCCCGCCTGGATCGCAAGCCGGTCCTGCTGGTGGCATCCAAGATCGACCTGGCGGAGTCGGACGAGGCGCGCCGGCGACTGGAGGCCCACGCGGCGGCCCGGGGAGTGCCCTTCTTCCCGATCTCGGCCCGGACCGGCGAAGGCGTGGAGGCCCTGGTGAAGGAGATGGCCCGGCGGGTGCAGTCCCGTCCGGGGGGGAAACCGGAATGAAGCCCGGGGGGTGGTGGGCCCCGGAGGAGGCGTCGATGGGAGAGCGGATGTTCACCGGAGTCAAGGTCTTCAGCGCGACCCGGGCCAAGGACCGGGAGGAACTGGGGGAGACGATCACCCGGTGGCTGGCCGAGAATCCCCGCATCCACCCGGTGGACCGGGTGGTCGTGCAGTCCTCGGACCGGGAGTTCCACTGCCTGACGATCACGATCTTCTACCGGGAAGAAGCCGCTTGACAGGAGGGGCTTCTCCGCTTATAAAGACTGCCCGTTTCGCCCGGAGGGCAGGGAGGTTCCATGGCGAATCACAAGTCGGCGTTGAAGCGGCATCGGCAGAGCCTGAAGGCTCGCGCCCGGAACATGCACTACCGGTCCATGGCCCGGACTGCCGTCAAGAAGGCCCGGAACGCCCCGAAGAAGGACCAGGTCGAGGCCTTCCGGGACGCGGCCTCGGTGCTGGCCCACGTGGCCGCCAAGGGAGTCATCCCCCGCCGTCGGGCGGCCCGGAAGATCTCGCGGCTGGCCCGTGCCCTGAACCAGACCGCCTGAGCGTCCCCTTCCGGCGGCCCTCCCGGCCCGACCTCCGGGTCGTCCCCCGTCCCTCCGCGGCTGCAGCCCCCCGGCATCCCTTCCGCTTGCCCGGCGGATTCGGTGTGCTAGACTGGGATCAGTCCTCTTCTGGAAGATCCGAATGCGACATCTCGAGGGGAGGAAGCGGCGATGCGGGAGTTCGTCGAGACGGTGGTGAAGGCGCTGGTGGACCGGGAGGACGAGGTCCGCCTGAACGTGGTGGAGAGCGAGTCCACGGTCGTGATCGAACTGCGGGTGGCCAAGGAGGACATGGGCAAGGTGATCGGGCGGGACGGAACGATGGCCTGGGCCCTCCGGACGCTGGTGTACAACGCCGCCGCGAAGTGGAAGAAGCGGGCCATCCTCCAGATCCTCGACTGACCTGGGTCACCGGCCCCGCCAGGCCCTTCGGGCCAGCACCAGGGCGCCCAGCACCCCCGACCGGCTGCCGAGACCCGGGGCCACCAGGAAGTCCTCGAGGTTTCCCGACAGGCGGGGGTGGCGCAGGTAGCCGGCGATCCTCCGGGCGAGGCGTTCCCTCACCCGGGGCAGCAGTCCCGGGGCCTGCATCACGCCGCCTCCCAGGATCACCCGCCCGGGGGACAACACCAGGGTGATCGCCGTCACCCCGGCGGCCAGGTAGTCGGCTTCGAGGTCCCAGACCTCCGGCCGTTCCCGGAGTTCCTCCCCGGGACGGCCCCACCGCTGCCGCAGGGCGGTGCCCGAGGCGAGTCCCTCCAGGCAGTCCCCATGGAAGGGGCAGCAACCGGGGAAGGGGTCCCGTTCCGGGTCCCGGGGGACCGGCAGGTGTCCCATCTCGGGGTGGACCAGGCCGTGCAAGAGGCGGCCCTCGGCCATCCCTCCGCCCCCGATGCCGGTGCCCACGGTCAGGTACACGAAGGTCCGAAACCCCCTGGCGGCGCCCCACCGGTGCTCCCCCAGGGCCGCGCCGTTCACGTCGGTGTCGAACCCCACCGGCACGCCCAGGCGCCGGCCCAGGGTCCCCGCCACGTCCGCTCCCTGCCACCCGGGCTTCGGGGTGGTGGTGACGTGCCCGAAGGTCGGGGAGGCCGGGTCCGGGTCCACGGGGCCGAAGCAGCAGACCCCCAGGGCGCCCAGGGGACCGAGGCGGTCGGAGGCCCGTGCAAGGGCGTCCCCGACCTGGGCCAGGGTCTCCGCGGGACCCGTGGTGGGGATGCGGATCTCCGCCCGGACGTCCCGGGGCCCGGTTCCCACCAGGCAGGCGACCTTGGTGCCTCCCAGTTCGACGCCCGCCAGCAGGGGTCGGGGTCTTCCGGTCATCCTCCCCCTCCAGGGTCGGGACGCCTCAGCGAATCGACACCCCCTCGGCGGCCAGGGCTCCGGGGAGGGACGCCTCGAGCGGGGACCCGGCCCGCAGGAACACCGGGGGCTGTCCCAGGGGGGCCTCGACCGTCCCCTCGCTGCCCGTCCCTCGGGCCCCCTCCCGGACCTCGCCGGTCCACAGGTGCCTCCAGGATCCGGGGGGCCACCACACCGAACGCAGGATGGGCCCGTCCCCGTTCCCCGGTTCCAGGACCGGGGCCACCAGCAGGTCGGGACCCAGCAGGAACTCGTCGGACACGGTCCAGGCCCGGGGAACGTCCGGGTAGTGCATGGCCAGGTGCCGCACCACGGGCCAGCCCCGATCGGCGGCCTCCCGGAACAGCGTCCGGCGGTAGGGTGCGAGGGCCCGGTAGATGCGGGTGAACCGCCCGAAGTGGTCCGCCAGCGGGTCGTCCTGGTACACCTGGGCATTGCGCCCGGGCTGGTTGCCTTCGTGGGTGCGCAGCAGGGCGGTGAAGGCGTTCATTTCCACCCAGCGCATCAGCAGTTCGGGGCTCCGATCCACCGGCGGATCAACCAGGGGAACCCCCGTGTAGCCCCCGGCATCGGAGTGGTTCAGGGCGATGCCGCTGAACCCCCCGTTCAGGAGCCCGTGCAATGCGCTCCGCAGGCCGTCGAAACGGTCCCAGGTGACCGTCTGGTCCCCTTCCCACTGCATCCCGCTGAAGGCCGGGGTCCCCGTGAAGCCGGACCGGTGGAAGACCAGGGCCTCTGGGACCATGCCGGCCTCCTCCAGGGCCTCCCGGTTCAGCCGGGCCCACTCGACCGGATAGCGGTTGTGCCACCGGGAGGCCAGTTCCCCCGAGGCAAGCACTGCGTCGAAGGGAAGGGCCTCGGCGAAGTCGGCCATCCACCCCGCGCAGCGGGCCCGGCCCAGCAGTTCGTCCTTCAGGACCCCCTTCATCCAGGTCCGGGCCGGCTCCGACGAGAGGTCCAGCAGCGTCACCTCGAAGACCCCCTGGCGGATCCGGTAGGGCTCCCCCGACGGGGTCCGGACGACGTGCCCGGCCTCCAGCGCTTCCCGGTAGAGGTTGCGGGTCGCCGGGTCCGCGTCGGGGGGCAGGTCCCGGAACATCGGGTTCACATAGCAGAGGGGCCGGATGTCCGCCTGCCGGAGGGAGTCGGTCCAGTCCTCCCAGGCGGCCTGCCGCGAGGGCGCCAGGGACCAGTTCCACAGCACCTGTTCCCCGATCACCGTCCGGGCGGTGCCGCACCAGGTCTGGTTCCACACCGCCGCGATCCGGCTTCCGTGGGCCCGGAGGAAATCCACCCGTTCCAGGCCCTCGGGGAGGTCCCGGGCCAGGGCCACCACCGCCCCCTGGTCGATCCAGGCCGGGGGCTCCCGCATCCGGCCCGTGAACTCGGTGAGGCGTTCCAGGAGTTCCAGCGGCGTGGTCCCGTGGAACATCCGCACCCGGACCTCCGGGGCCCAGGCCCGCACCTCGATGCGTCCCGGCGAGGAGAGATCGAACCAGGAGACCTCGGTGTTCTCCAGCAGGAAGGACCGCCCGTCGGCGGACAGCAGGTGGGGGACCGGGTGGTAGGTCGCCGACTCGTCCCCCGAGGACCCGGGGGACAGCATCTCCATCGTCTCGCGGATGGCCGGTTCCCCCCGCCCGATCCCCTGCTCCCGGACCAGCACCGGCACCACCCGGCCCCGGAGGTCCAGCGTGTCGTGGGGGAACTGCTCCCCGAGGCCCAGGACCGGCGCCTCGGGGTCCGAGGCAATGGCCAGGGCCCAGGCATCCGCCGGCGTCCCGGTGGACCGGACCTCCAGGATCAGGTGATCGGGTCGGGGCTCGCAGGCACGGATCTCGTACCGGAGGCCCTCGCAGGAGGATCCGGCCTCCCCGGATCCTCCCTCGAGAACCAGGTTGGCACCTTCCTGGCGGACCCGGGTCGGGGGCCCCGCCCGGCAGGTCCCCGTGACCTCCTCCCGGGCATCGAAGGCCCCCTGGAGTTCCTTCACCTCCAGACGGCCCCAAAGGGCCTTCAGGCGCCCGGGACCCGACAGCGCGAAGACCCTCCGGTCCGGTTCCCGAAGATGGGACACCTCCAGGTCCCCGTCGGCCAGGACCGTCACCCGGAAGTCCCCGGCCGGGTACGTCCCGGGCGCCGCGGGCCGCCAGGCCGCCGACACGTTGCTGAAATCGCAGGGCAGGGCGACCTGGGGGACGTCCGGACCCTCCTGGAGATCCCCGGGACCCGGCGTCGTCGCGCCGCATCCCGGCAGAAACCAGAGCAGGCAGAGCAGCCGCCCGATCCGTTTCCGATCCATCCCCGCCCTCCCGGAACCGGGTATATCACGGGGGGTCGGCGATCCGCCAGACGGGCGCGCATTCCCGGCGAACCCGCCGCCACAGGCGTGGCCGGACCTTGACCGGACCCCGCACCTCTGCGAAGGTCGCCCTCGCTGCGAATTCCCGGAGAGGAGCGGGGCCATGGCAGGGGGATTCCACCGGCGGCGATGGACGGGATTTGGCGCGCTGGCGGTCTGGCTGGCCCTCGGGGGGTGCGGGACGGACCGGGAAGGCCCCGCCGGGGACGTCCCGGGGGACGGGATCGACCTGCCGGGGCCACAGGACCTCTCCGGGGAGGCGACGGAGGTTCCGGGACCGCTGCCGAGGGTCCTGCCCCTTCCCCAGTGGAGAATCGCAAGCAGCGAGGAAGTCGGGGAAGACGGCGGGGCGATCTCGCTTCCGGGCTTCGACGATTCCCGGTGGATTCCCGCCCGGGTCCCGGGAACCGTCGCCGGGGCTCAGGAGGAGGCGGGCCTGCTCGGAGACCCCCGCTACGGTCGCAACCTCCAGTCCCTGCCGGGGTGGACCTGGAGTTTCCTCCCGATGCCGCCCGACAGCCCCTACAGCGTCGGCTGGTGGTGGCGGACGGAGTTCGAGGCCCCGGTCCGGGAGGAGGGACAGCGTCACTGGCTGGTCTTCGAGGGCATCAACTACCGGGCGGAGATCTGGGTGAACGGCCGGCGGGCCGCCTCGCCGGACCAGGTCGTCGGCACCTTCCGGGAGCATCGCCTGGACGTCACGGACCTCCTGCCCGCCCGGGGGCCCTGCGCCGTGGCGGTCCAGGTCTTCGCCCCGGACATCTTCACCGACCTGGCGATCCATTTCGTGGACTGGAATCCCGAGCCGCCGGACTACAGCATGGGCCTTTGGATGCCCGCCCGGGTCGAGGTCCGGGGACCGGTCATGATCCGGGACCCGGCCGTGACGACCCGGCTCCTGCCCGACGGTGCCGCCGACCTGTCCCTGGTCGCGGTCCTGTCCAATGCCCGGGACCTCCCGGCGGACGTGCGGATCTCCGGCCGCTTCGGGGAGACGGCGTTCGATCACGAGGTCTCGCTGGGTCCCGGCGAATCCCGGGAGTTCGCCTGGACTTCCGCGGACATCCCCGCCCTGCGGGTGCCCGACCCGGTCCTCTGGTGGCCCTATGCCTGGGGGGATCCCCATCTCTACCGGATGGACCTGGAGGTCCGGGTGGACGGGGTCCTGTCGGACGCCGCCTCCTTCGACTTTGGCATCCGGGAGGTCACGGCCGAGGTGATGCCTCCGAACCAGTTGCTGTACCGGATCAACGGCCGCCCGATCCTGATCCGGGGCGCGGGGTGGGTGCCGGACCTCTTCTACCGACACGACCCCCGACGGGACCGGGACGAGATCGCCTACGTGAAGGACCTGGGCCTCAACGCCATCCGGCTGGAAGGGAAACTCGAGGACCACGAGTTCTACGACCTCTGTGACCGGGAGGGCATCCTGCTGATGGCCGGCTGGTGCTGCTGCGACGCCTGGGAGGACTGGGAACACTGGGGGGACGAGCAGCGGTCCGTGGCCCGGGCCTCCCTGGAAACGCAGCTGCGGCGCCTGCGGCGCCATCCGAGCGTCTTCACCTGGCTCAACGGATCCGATTTCCATCCTCCCCCGGACGTCGAGCGGATGTACCTGGAGGTGGCCCGGGAGGCCCGGTGGGACCTGCCGGTGGTCTCCAATGCCACCGAGACGCCCTCGACCGTCTCGGGCCCTTCGGGGATGAAGATGACGGGACCCTACCACTGGGTCCCCCCGGCCTACTGGTACCTGGCCGTGCCCCGGGACCCGATGGACCTCGCGGGACGGGTGGACTGGGAGTGGATGTACGGGGGGGCCTTCGGCTTCAACAGCGAGTCCAGTCCGGGCTTCTCGATCCCTCCCCTGGACAGCCTGATGCGGATGATGCCCGAGGGGGATCTCTGGCCCCCGGGCGACACGTTCCTGTTCCATTCCGGGGGCCTCGGATCGGCCCCCGAGAGGCTGCGGGTGTACCTGGACGGGATGAACGCCCGCCTGGGACCCCCCGACGGGGTCGCGGACCTGGCCCGGAAGGCCCAGGTGTTCCAGTACGAGGCCCACCGGGCGATGTTCGAGGCCCAGGGCCGCAACAAGCACGTCGCCACCGGCCACATCCAGTGGATGCTGAACAACGCCTGGCCCGGGTTGATCTGGCAGTTGTACGACTGGTTCCTCCGTCCCGGGGGGACCTACTACGGCGCTCGGAAGGCCCTCCGGCCCCTCCACGTCCAGTACGCCTACGACGACCGGGGGGTCTGGGTGGTCAACTCGACGATCCGGGACTACCGGGGCCTCCGGGTGGAGGCCGCCCTCTACGCCCTCGACGGCACCCGGGTCGCAGACCGGTCCTCCGTCGTCGAGGACCTCCCGGGGGACGGGAAGACCCTCGCCCTGTCCCTGGCACCGGACATCGACGACCACGCCCAGACCCTGGCCCCGGTGTTCTTCGCGGACCTGCGGTTGCGGGATGCGGCAGGGGCCGAGATCGATCGGAACACCTACTGGCTCACGATCGCCGAGGATGCCTTCATCTGGGAGCCCACCCCGGACAACCTGCCGAAGGTGCAGGTGGCGGACCAGTCGGCCCTGGCGTCCCTGCCTCCCGTCTCCCTCCGGCGGGATCCGTTCACGGTCGATCGCCAGGGGGACGAGGTGGAGGTCGTCCAGACGCTGCGGAACGACACGTCGGCCATCGCCTTCTTCGTCGAGGTGACGCTCTGGGACCTCGAACGCGGTCTGCCAGTCCTTCCGATCCTCTGGGACGACAACGACCGGACGCTGTTCCCCGGCGAGACCGCCACCTGGCGGGGACGGGTCCGGGCCGACCGGGTGGAGGGAAGGACCCTGGAAATCCGGGTCACCGGGTGGAACGTCGTGCCCTGACCCCTCCGGCGCACGGTGTGGGATTTTCCCACAGGCCGTGGGAACTCCCCACATCGGCCCGGCTCCGTCCTGGCCTGCCCATCGCCTTTTCTTGAGCGAATCCGGCCGGATGCCGGCCCGGGGGCATGCTCCATCTCCCGGATCGATTCTTGCGTCTCCCTGGAGAGGAGCCGTCTGGACGGGAGGTGGGCCATGAACGAGATGCAGGCGATGGCGATCATGGCGACGAACCTGCTGGCCGCAGCGCTGGTGCCGCTGGTGCTGCTGGTGGCGGCCCTGAAGGATGCCGGAAGCCTGACCCGGTAGCCGCCCTCTCCCCCGCCTCATTCCCGGGATGATCGCCGGTCGATGTCGTAGCGTCGCATCTTCTCGTAGAGGGTCGATCGATCGATGCCGAGGATGGCCGCGGCCTCGGTGATGTTCCACCGGGTCCTCTGGAGCACCGCCCGGATCACCTGGGCCTCGACCTCCCGGAGGGGCAGGTTCGCCGGGGGTTGCCAGGAGTCGGGAACCGCCTCCTCCCGGAGGAACCGGAAGTCCTCCTCGCCGAGTTCGTCCCCCCGGCAGGTCACCAGGGCCCGTTCCACGGCGTTCTCCAGTTCCCGGACGTTTCCCGGCCAGCGGTGAGCCTGGAGGGCCGCCAGGGCTCCCGGCGTCCAGCGGGGAGGCGGCCGTCCCTGCTCGGCGGCCAGCCGTGCCCCGAAGTGGAGGGCCAGCAGCCGGATGTCCTCCGGGCGGTCCCGGAGGGCCGGCACCTGGATGTGGATCACGTTCAGCCGGTAGAACAGGTCCTCCCGGAAGCGCCCCTCCCGCACCGCGGCCCGCAGCGGGCGGTTCGTGGCCGCGATGAAGCGCACGTCCACGGCGATCTCTTCGTTGCCGCCCACCCGGAAGAAGCGTCGCTCCTGGAGGACCCGCAGGAGGTCCACCTGGACCTTCGGCGAGATGTCCCCGATCTCGTCCAGCAGCAGGGTGCCCCCGTCGGCGATCTCGAACTTCCCCCGCTTCCGGGCCTGGGCCCCGGTGAAGGATCCGGCCTCGTGGCCGAAGAGCTCCGATTCCAGCAGGGTCTCGGTCAGGGCGGCGCAGGACATCTTCACGAAGGGCCGCCCGGCGCGATTGCCTGCCTCGTGGATGGCCCGGGCGAACATCTCCTTGCCGGTGCCGCTCTCCCCCTCGATCAGCACCGTGCTCCGGAGGTTCGCCACCTCCTCCACCAGGGCGAAGAGGGCGTGCATCCGGGGGCTGGCGCTCAGGATGCCGTGGAAGGCCTCCCCCCGGGCGACCGCCGCCGGGACGTCATCCGGGGGCCGCTCCCCGACCCGGCGCAGGGCGGCGATCCGCTGGAGGATCAGGGAGACGTCCTCGGGGTCGAAGGGCTTCAGGACGTAGTCCGCCGCACCTTCCTTCATCGCCTCCACCGCGGTGTCGATCGTGCCGTAGGCGGTGATGATCACGACCGGGAGGTCGGGACGGATGGCTCTCAATCGTTTCATGGTCTCGATCCCATCGATGCCCCCGGGCATCTTCAGGTCCACCAGGCAGGCCAGCCAGTCGGGTCCCGGCACCAGGGTCGAGGCCTCCTCGCCCGAGGCGGCGGTGACGGTCCGGTACCCGTCCTCGGCCAGCCACGCGGCCAGGGATTCCCGGACCACCGGCTCGTCGTCCACGATCAGCACCACCGGGCGGTCGGTCATGGGTTCCCGTCCTCCTCCCCGGTCCTGCCCCGGACCGGCAGCACCACCCGGAACGTGGCACCGCACCCCGGCGCGGACTCCACCTCGATCAGGCCTCCGTGGGCCTGGACGATGCCGTAGACCACCGCGAGGCCCAGGCCCAGGGCCTTGCCCTTTTCCTTGGTCGTGAAGAAGGGGTCGAAGATGCGGTCCAGGTGTTCCGGCGCGATGCCCACGCCCGCGTCGATCACCTCCAGGGTCACCCGGTCGGCGGCGGGGTCGAAGGCGGTGGAGATCACGATGGTGGATCGATCCGGGGAGGCCTGGGCCGCGTTGACCAGCAGGTTCGTGAGGACCTGCTGCATCTGCTCCGCGTCGCAGGACACGGGAGGCAGGTCCCCCCTCCGGTGGACGACCTGGATCTCCCGGGACGAGAACCGCTCCGACAGCAGGGTCAGCGTGCGGTCGATCACCTCGTCCAGGTCCGTGTCGGCCAGGACTGGCCGGGACTGGCGGGAAAAGGTCAGCAGGTCCGAGACGATGCGCCCGACCCGGGCCGTCTCGCCGGCGATCTGGGACAGGAACTTCCGGACTTCCGGGATCCGATCCGGGGGGATGCCCTGGTCGGTGACGATCCGCTGGACCAGGCTCGCGAGGTTCCGGATGCCCGCGACGGGGTTGTTGATCTCGTGGGCCACCGTCGCCGCCAGGCGTCCCAGGGACGCCATGCGTTCGGACTGGGCGAGGCGTTCCCGGGCGGAATGCAACTGGGCCGTCCGCTCCTCGACCTTCTGCTCCAGGGCCTGGGTCAGGGCGTTCAGTTCCGCCATCGCCTGGGAGAGGCGCTGCCGGAGGTCCTCGAAGGACTGCTCCAGTTCCCCCAGTTCCAGGGGGGCCTGGACCTCGATGGGCCGGTCCAGTCCCCGGGCCGTCAGGGACCGGATGGCCCGGACGAGCCTCCGGATGGGGACCCCGACGAACTTCCGGGTGACCAGGAAGATCAGGGTCCCGAGCAGCGCCAGTTCGACCAGGGCCCGCTGGAGGGCCTGCCGGCGCAGGCGATCGCGCTCCCGGTCCACCAGGGCCATCGACATGCCGACGTCCAGCACTCCCAGGACCCGGATCTCCGGCGGATGGGCGTGGCAGGGGGCGTTCGCGCAGGCGGGCTCGTTGTAGACGGGCGTGATCATCCCGAGCACGCGGGCGCCGTCCTCCCGGTGGAAAATCCGGGTCCGGGTGGGCACGTCCACGGTGACCAGGGGCTCCTCCCGGGCATGGCACAGGTCGCAGGCCTCGGCATGCTTGTCCACCA
Organism: Myxococcota bacterium; assembly: GCA_017994695.1. Taxonomy (GTDB): domain Bacteria; phylum Myxococcota_A; class UBA9042; order DTJE01; family DTJE01; genus JAGOKF01. Next base: position 28,499 of record JAGOKF010000017.1, read on the forward strand.
GGGTCCCCTGGTCGTCCCCGGTGGAAAAGACGATCCGCCCTTCCTTGTTGAAGATCCGGATCTTCTCGATGCCCTTCTGGCGGGCCACGGACCGCATGATCTCGTAGGCGGCGTCCCTGCGGTCCTCGAGCATGGCATGCCAGGTGGCGTTGACGATGGCGTTGGACAACTGCTCCGAGGCCATCGTCATCTGGTTCCGCAGCAGGAGTTCCTGGTTCCGCAGGTCCATCCAGGCGGACCCGCCGGCCACCACCGCGACGACCAGGACCAGGTAGAGGATCAGGCGGATCGCCAGGCGCTGGGGGGCCAGCAGCCGCACCAGGAACCGCGCCGCGGATCGAGCCCTCGGACCTTCCACCCGACCTCCCCGGACAGGCACCCTGCCCCCACAAGGTAGATCAGTTGCCGCCCGGAAGGAACCGCAACGGTTGCCCCGGAGCGGAGGTCCGGGACCGGGCGACGCTGCCACCGTTGGCGTCCGGGGACGCAAGGCGCACCGTGGATCGGGGGAACGGCGGGGAGGGGCCCGGGAAGCGCGGTGCGGGTCCCCCGGGGGCTCACCGGGGAACGGGGAAGGCCCGCACGCGGACCTCGGAGAGTGCGCGTGCCTTGGAACGCAGGGGCGCGAGGACCTCCAGCAGCCATCCGGCGACGGTTTCCGGAGTCCCAAGGGGTCCGGCAGCCGCAGGGGCATCGGCACCGTCTTCCCCGTCCGCGGATGGGGCGCCCCGTGCCTGGTGGACGGGGATGCCGATTCGGCCCAGGGACTCGCGAAGGCATCCTCCCGATGGGGGGACGGCCTCGTCGCGGGCCGCTTCCCCGTCCGGGGCCGCCGTGTCGGACACCAGCACCGCGGCGACGGGAATCCCCTCCACGGAGGACAGGGACGCCAGGGCGCGTGCCAGGGCGGCCGGGGTGCCGGGGCGCCATTTCCGGTCCGGTGCGGATCCCGTCGCGTCTCGCCTCTCCCCAGGGAAGAGCGCCAGCAGACGGGCGGCCAGTGACGAGAAATCCGCGAGGGACCTCAAGGCGAGGGGAGGGGCCGGGTGCCAGGAACGAGGCTCTCCGGGTGGTGAAGGAGGGACCCCGTCGTCGGGACCGCCTGGAGGATTCCGGTCCTCGCAGGGGAGGCCCGGGGCCAGGTGGAAGACGATCCCCACCACCCGTTCGGCCTCGATCCACTGCCGGATCCGGTTCCATGTCCGGCCTTCGTTGCCTGGGGGAATCGGGATGGCCAGGTGCCACAATCCCGGATCCCGGCGATTCATCGCCTGGAGGACCGCATCCCGGGATTCCGCGTCGGGAAGCCCGGCATGGGCGAACCGCAGGTGCAGCACCGCCAGCGGGAACGGGCCCCCCAGGGCCCTCGGCGGGGGGACCGGGATCGGATCGCCGGGACTCTGGGGTCCCGGAATGGCCTGGTCCCCGGATTCCCCCACCGGTGGGACTGGGGGAGTTGCAGGGGCCCGGATCGCGGAGGGCGCCGGCGGCAGGGCCAGCCGGCAGAAGGCCTCGGCGATCACCAGGAGCCCCAGAAGTCCTCCGAGGCCTTTCCCGGCAGCCCGGACGGCCTCCCGCTTTCCTCCCGGCACCGCGCCCCAGCGAAGGCCCAGGCCCAGGACCGTGCCCGCCAGCAGCAGGTCCCAGAGCACTTTATAGGCGGACAGGGCCCACCCGATGCCCCCGGATGCCAACGATGGCACCAGCAGCAGGATCCATCGCCCGGCAGGGGTGGACGCCGTCGGCCATCCCTTCGCGAGACGACCGCCCAGCCACCCGCCCGCGACCAGAAGAAGCAGCGCCACGAGGATGGAAACCAGCCCGGCGATCCATCCGGGAGCCTCCGCCCGCGAACCCCCGTCCCCGGACTCCCGAGAGGAGGGCGGTGGTCGTTCCGGGGCGCGGGGATCAGGGAGGGCTTCGGGAAGGGCGTTCCAGAGCCGGGAGGACGGGATTTCCGCCAGGCGATCGGCCCATGCCGTGGCCAGGGAGTCGGGAATCCCGCTGGGGACCACCAGACACAGGGCGCCCGCCGGTCGTCCGGGACAGTCGGGCGCCTGGGCGCGCAACTCGAGGTCCTTGCAGTCGAAGACCTCGGAACAGATCCGGGCCGTCAGTCGATCCTTTCGGGCAGTCACCGACTCGACCCGGATCCCGGGAAGGTCCCGGAGGGCCTCCAGCACCCGTTCCGGGGAATCGACGCGCAGCACGCAGTTCCCGCCGCCGCAGACATCGAGGACGCCCAGGATCAGGGGCAGCCAGGCCATCGGGATACCCCGCGGTTCCGACCCCAAGCGTAGCACGACCGGGTCCGGGGCCGGTCCCGGCGAGGCCGGGCGCCGTGGTATGCTGTCGGCGCCTCTTCCCGGGGGAGTCCTTGTCCGGCCCGATCCCGCCCGTTTCCCGGTCCATCCGGATGGTGGTGGTGCTGGGGTCCCTGGTGCTGGTGGCGGCGACGTTCCTTCCCTATGCCGCCCAGTGGAGCCGGCGGGACGACGGGCGGGTCTTCACGGGCCTGCTGGTCCGGGTGCCGGACGGGTGCAGTTACCTGTCCTTCATGGACCAGCACCGGGAGGGGGCCCTGCTGGTCCGCAACCGGATGGCCCTGGACTCCCCGGGCACGCTGCTTCCCAACCCCGCCTGGATGCTCCTGGGAGGCATCGCGGGGATCTCGGGGCTTCCCCTCATCGCGGTCTATCATGGCGGGAGGGCGGTGCTGGCTCTGGCCTGGTTGGCGGTGCTCTGGGGACTGTGCCGTCGGGCGATGCCGGAACGGCCCAGGACCGCCCTGGCGGCCTTCCTGATGGCGGCGGCGGGGAGCGGACTGCTCTGGATCCGTGCCCTCGGCCTGGAGGTCGAGACCGCCGACTGGATTCCGGAACTCTGGACCTGGCCCTCGATCCTGCTGTACCCCCACTTCGCCCTCTCCCTGGCCCTGGCCGGCGGCGGGATCCTGGGCTGGTGGCGGTTCCAGGACCAGGGCCGGCGCCGGGACCTCGCGGTCGCCTGCACCTGCGGGGTCCTGCTGGGCCTCGTGCATCCCTACACCGCGCTGGCGCTGCTGGCGGCCCTGGTCCTGTACGGGGTGGCCGGGTACCGGCTTCTCCCAGCGGGGGCGACCCGGGGGGCGGGTCCGCTGGCGGTCGGGATGGCCGCGGGCCTGGCACTGCTGGGCAGCCAGTGGTGGTGGTCCCCGGCGATGCGTTCCTGGGCCGACGCCAACGTGATGCCGTCCCCGCCGCCGCTGCAGTACCTGCTGGGCCTGGGCCTGCCGGGACTCCTGGCCCTGGGAGGGATGATCCACCGGACCCGGACCCGGACCTGGGATTCCCGGAGCCTCTTCCTGCTGGCCTGGATCGTGGCCGCCTTCGGGCTGGCCTACGCATCGCCGATCTTGAAGGTGGAACGGCGCTGCGTCGAGGGAGTCCACGTGGCCGTCTGCCTGCTGGGAGCCCAGGCGGTCGGTCCCTTCCTGGAGCGGCGATCCCGTCGGGTCGCGGCCATCCTGTTGGCGGCCCTGGCCCTGGCGGTGATCCCCACCAACGTCGGCGTGGCCTTCCGGGAGGCGACCTCTCGGGTGCCGGGCCGGGTGCATGACGACTGGCCCGAACTCTTCCGGCGGGTGCGGGACCTTCCCGGTCCCCGGACCGTGCTGGCGGACGCCCGCACGGGGATGTTCCTGGCGGGGTTCGCCGGCGCGTCGGTCTTCGCGGGCCACGACCAGCTGACCCCGGACCTCCCCCGGAAGGTCGAGTCGCTGAAGGCCTTCCTGGAGCAGCCGGCCCCCTGGTCCCACCGGCGGGAGTTCCTCCGTCGGATCGGCGCCCGGTGGCTGGTCACCGACCCCCGGCGGCCGCCCCCCGGGGCCGGGGAGGAGGGCGGGCTGCCTCCGGAGGGACCGGTCGCCTCGGGGCGCACCTGGGCCATCTGGGGGCCCTTCGACTGAACCTCGTTCCGATGGCATTCCGCCTGGACACCGGCTGGACCGTCCAGCCCGTCCCGCGCCCTGGACTGGTGCAACCTGCCGGAAGCACGACGTTCCTGCCCTGGCACGGCCCGTGAAGAACGGGGGAATCGTCCTCCCGGGGAGCAGGATCGATGAACGTCCGGGTGCGATCGGCGGTGCTGGTGGGCATCGAGGGCATTCCCGTGGACGTGGAGGTGGACGTCCATCCGGGGATCGGCCACTTCGACATCGTGGGCCTTCCGGAGACGGCCGTCCGGGAGTCGAAGGTCCGGGTGCTGTCGGCCCTTCGGAACCTGGGCTACCGGGCCCACACCCGCTGGGTCACCGTGAACCTCGCCCCGGCCGACGTCCGGAAGCACGGGTCGATCTACGACCTGCCGGTGGCCCTGGGCGTCCTGGCCTGCCTGGAGGCGTTTCCCGCCGGGGCCATCCAGGGCATGCTGATCCTGGGGGAACTGTCCCTGGACGGGGAGATCCGCCCGGTTCCGGGGGTGCTCCCGATGGTCGCCGCGGCCCGGGACCAGGGAACCCTGGAGGTGCTGGTCCCCCAGGCCAACGGGGCCGAGGCCGCCCTGGTCCAGGGGGTCCGGGTCCGGACCGCCAGGAACCTGCCGGACCTGATCGACGCCCTGGCAGGGCGCGGGAGGCTCGAGGAAGGGCCTGCCGGGCCCGTCCCGGAGGAAGGACCCCGGTGCGGGGCCGCCGACCTTGCGGAGGTCCGGGGCCAGGCCCACGTGAAGCGGGCCCTGGAGGTGGCCGCGGCGGGTCGCCACAACCTGCTGATGGTGGGGCCCCCCGGGTCCGGGAAGACGATGCTGGCCCGCCGTCTTCCGGGCCTGCTGCCCCGGATGACCGAGGCCGAGCGGCTCGAGGCGACCAAGGTCCACTCGGTGGCCGGCCTGCTGCGGGGACGGGCCGCGCTGCTGGTCGATCGCCCCTTCCGTGCCCCCCACCACACCGCCTCCGCCCCGGCCATCGCCGGCGGTGGCAGCCGTCCCCGTCCCGGGGAGATCAGCCTGGCCCACCAGGGCGTCCTGTTCCTCGACGAACTCCCCGAGTGGCGCCGGGAAGTGCTGGAGGTGCTCCGACAGCCCCTGGAGGAGGGTCGGGTGACCATCAGCCGGGCCCAGGCGGTGGTCACCTGGCCGGCCGACATCCTGCTGGTCGCGGCCATGAACCCGTGCCCTTGCGGCTGGCTCGGGGATTCCCGTCATGCCTGCCGGTGCTCCGAGCCGGAGGTCGCCCGCTACCGGGCGAGGCTCTCGGGGCCGCTGCTGGACCGGTTCGATCTTCATGTGGAGGTGCCCGCGGTTTCCTACCGGGATCTGGCCGGGGGACCGCCGGGGGAGCCCTCCAGCGCGGTCCGGCAGCGGGTCGAGCGGGCGGTCGGGATCCAGCGGCGGCGGCTCGGCCCCGGGGGCCCGGGCTTCAACGGGCGCATGGAACCTCCGCATGTGAGGCAGCACTGCCGCATCCCGCCCGAGGCGGGGCGGTTGATGGAGGCGGCGGTGGATCGCCTGGGCCTGTCGGCGAGGGCGGTGGATCGCGTGCTGAAGGTGGCCCGGACCATCGCGGACCTGGACGGGTCCGAGGAGATCCGGGTCGTGCACGTGTCGGAGGCCATCCAGTACCGGATGCTGGACCGGGCCTCCCCCTGACGGAAGCGGACGCCCCGGAGAGGGCGACCGAGGATCGAAGGCGGTTCGAAGGAGGGCCCGAAAGGCCAGGAGGAGGAGAGCATGTCCAGGAACGAGGAGAGGAAGAAGGCCCTGGAGGCGCTGATCGTCGCGATGGACCGGCAGTTCGGCAAGGGAAGCGTGATGCGGTACGGCGAGGGGCCCGTCGAGCCGGTGGCGACCTTCCCGAGCGGGTCGGTGGCGCTGGACCTGGCCCTCGGGACGGGGGGAGTGCCCCGGGGCCGGGTGGTGGAGATCTTCGGGCCCGAGTCCTCGGGCAAGACGACCCTTTCCCTGGAGATGATCGCCCAGGTCCAGCAGGCCGGGGGAGCGGCGGCCTTCGTGGACGCCGAGCACGCCCTGGATCTCTCCTACGCCCAGCGCTTGGGTGTCCGGGTCGAGGACCTGCTGCTGAGCCAGCCGGACTGCGGGGAGCAGGCCCTGGACATCGTCGAGGCCCTGGTGCGCAGCGGCGCCCTGGACCTGGTGGTGGTGGACTCGGTGGCCGCCCTGACTCCCCGGGCGGAGATCGAGGGGGAGATGGGCGACAGCCACGTGGGCCTCCAGGCGCGGCTGATGAGCCAGGCCCTGAGGAAACTGGTGGCGGCCTGCCATCGCCAGGGCTGCACGGTGCTGTTCATCAACCAGTTGCGGATGAAGATCGGGGTCCTGTTCGGCAACCCCGAGACCACCACGGGCGGCAACGCGCTGAAGTTCTACGCCAGCGTGCGGCTGGAGGTCCGGAAGGCCGGCACCCAGAAGGGCGACGCCGGGGAGGTGACGGGAAACCGGGTCCGGGTGAAGGTGGTGAAGAACAAGGTGGCACCGCCCTTCGGGGAGGCCGAGTTCGAGGTGGTCTTCGGGGAGGGGATCAACCACGTCCTGGAGACGCTGGAGATCGGGGAGCGCCTGGGGGTGGTGGAGAAGTCGGGGGCCTGGTACTCGTTCCGCGGGGAGCGGATCGGCCAGGGACGGGACCAGGCGGACCGGCGGATCCGGGGCGACGAGGCGCTCCGGACCGCCCTGGAGTCGGAGGTCCGGGCCGCCCTGGAGGCCCGGCGGCCCGGGGTCCCGGCGGCGGCCCGGGCGGCGTGACCCGGACGAGGCAGGGTCAGGGGTCCGGGATTTCCCGGACCAGGGCCAGGGCCCCGGCCTTGTCCATCGGCTGGTTGTCGTTGCCGCAGCGCGGGGACAGGCAGCAGGAGGGACATCCCTTCTCGCACCGGCAGGTCCCCAGGACCTCCCGGGCCATCCGGATCATCCGGGGGAGGTCCTGGAAGGCCCGCTCCGACAGGCCGATGCCCCCCTCCCACCCGTCGTAGAGGAAGACGGCGGGGCCCCCGGTGTCCTCGGAGACCAGCGTGCTGAAGCCCGCCAGGTCCGCCGGGTCGCAGTGCAGCGCCAGGGGGGCAAGCCCCACCAGGACGTGCTCCAGGGCGTGGAGGGCCCCCAGGAGATCCTCGATTCCGGGCCGGGGACCCGGGGCCAGGTCCAGCCGGATCCCGACGGTCTGGAAGGTCCGCTGGGGCAGGTCCAGGTCCTCCCGGCCGATCACGTGGTCGTGGCGCTTCCGGAGATAGCCGGTGACCTGCCAGGTCATCTCCAGGTCTCCCAGGGACGCCTCGAAGGGACCGAGGGACCGGCGGTCCCGGGGAGGCCGGGACCGGGCCGTCTTGTCGGTGATCGCCACGGTCCAGTAATCCACGTCCTGCCTGCGGACCACGGCCCGGGACCCCGGGAGGTCCAGGTGCTCCACGCGCCAGGTGCGGCCGCCGTGGAGGTAGATCGCCCCGGGGAAGGCCTCCCGGAGGGCCCGATCGAGGTCGAGGGTCTCCAGCACCGATCCGTCCAGGGCGTCCTCCAGCACGACCTGCCGGTCCCCGATGCGGTCCAGGCGCACCGCGTCCTGGGGCCGGGTGAGCCCCCCGTGGACGAAGCCCGCCGAGGTCCGGCGCAGCAGCCCCTGGCGGGCGAGGCCCTCGGCCATTCCGGCCGCCAGGGGGTCGTCTGCCGGCTGGACCGGCAGCTCGGTAGCGGCGCACAGCAGGTGGCCCGCGACGACGTGGGGATTCCGGAGGTCGATGGTCGCCCGCTCCCAGGCCCGATCCAGCAGCATCTCCGGGTGGTGCAGCAGGTACTGGTCCAGGATGTCCGGGAAGGCGAGGAAGATCCCCAGGGAGGGCCCCCCCCGGCGCCCGGCCCGGCCCACCTGCTGCCAGAACCCGCTCTGGCTTCCGGGCCAGCCGGCCACGATCACCGCGTCCAGGTCCCCGACGTCGATGCCCAGTTCCAGGGCCGTGGTGGACACCACGCCCCGGAGGCGACCCTCCCGGAAGTCCCTTTCGAGGGCCCGGCGCTCCTCGGGGAGATAGCCCGCCCGGTAGGGCGCGATGGGGAGTTCCCGTCCCCGGCGGTCCTGGGCCACGAGGCTCGCGATCCACTCGGCCCCCCGGCGGGACTGGGTGAAGCACAGGGTCTTCAGGCCCTCCTCCACCAGGCGGCACAGCAGCGTCCTGGCCAGGACGAAGGGGGACGGTCCCTCGGGGCTGCCTCCGTCCCAGAACACCAGGATCCGGGGGCCGGCCCCGGCACCGTCCCGGTCGATCACCGAGGCGGGGCGCCCGGTCAGGGCCCGGGCGTGTTCCGCGGGGTTCGCGATGGAGGCCGATGCGAGGACCCACCCCGGGCGGCCTCCGTGGGCCCCGATCACCCGGTCCAGCCGTCGGAAGACCTGGGCCACGTGGGATCCGAAGAGGCCGGTGTAGCGGTGGGCCTCGTCCACCACGACCATCCGGATCCGGGAGAAGAAGCGGTGCCACTGGTGGTGGTAGGCCAGGGCCTCGTGCATCTCGTAGGGGTTGGTCAGGACGACCCGCGACTCCTGGCGGATGCGGGGCCGCCGTGTCCGGGGCGTGTCCCCGTCATAGACCGCCGGTTGCAGTTCCAGGCCCGACTCCCGGTCGGCCCGCTGCAGCACCGTCCACTGGTCCTGGCTCAGGGCCTTCAGGGGGTAGAAGAGCATCGCCGTGGCCTCCTCGTCCCGGGCCAGGGCCTCCAGCAGGGGCAGCAGGAAGGCCCAGGTCTTTCCCGAGGCGGTCGGCGTGCACAGGAACAGGTTCTCCCCGGCCCGGAAGCGTTCCAGGGCCTCGGCCTGGTGCCCGTACAGGGACGGGAATCCGAAGCGATCCAGGGTCCGCCGCACCGCCGGGTGCAGGTCCGCGGGCAACGGCACCAGGGAGGGAGGGCTTCCCGGGATCCGGAAGATCTGCCGGTGGCATGGACCGAGCAATGGGTCCTGGCAGGTCCGTTCCAGGGCGGCGTCGATGGGCGGGGTCACGGGACCTCCCCCGCCCTCTCGGCCAGGGCGACCCACAGGGCCACGGTGTCCAGGAGATCCAGGCGGTTGTGCCAGACGATGGCCGCTAGCAGCCCCGCGGCCTCCTCCGGATCCCGCAGATACTCCTGGTACAGCACGGGAACCAGGGCCCCGGGGAGATCCTCGGCCCGATCGCGTCCCAGGACCTCCCGGGCCAGCGTGGAAAGACGGGCGTCGGAGGCCGCCTCCCGGAACGCCCGGCGGGCCGGCGGCAGCAGGTCCACGTGGGCCGGGTCGAAGGGCCAGGGATGGCCCCAGTAGGAGGCCCGGCCGCAGAGGCAGGGCCAGTCGAAGGACCGGCCGTTGAAGGTCAGGACCACCCCGGTCCGATCCATTTCCCGGGCCAGGGCTTCCACCAGGGCCGGTTCCCCGTCGGGGCCCGAGACGACCCACTGGACCACGCGGATTCGGCCCTCTTCCGGCCGGGCGGTGCCGGCCACCACGATGGGACTGCCCCCGAACAGGCCGCCGGTCTCGAGGTCCAGCACGCACAGGTCCCCGGGGTCCCCCAACAGCGGAATCGCCGCCACCAGGGGGGATGAGGGACCCAGCCGCCGGGCCAGCTGCCCCGCCAGCCAGGCCACGTCCCCCCGGTCCAGGTGCCGCAACCAGGACCGGGCATGACGGCCGAACCGGGGGTGTTCCCCCAGGTCCTCCAGGGCCCCGATCCCCCCCCGGCGCAACCGGTCCGCGGTCCGTTCCCGGATGCCGGGGATCGCCTCCAGCAGCCCCCCGAGCCGGCGACGCAGGGCCTCGGGCGGGCACCGCGGCGGGAGGAAGTCCCGGGTCTCCTCGACCCGCCAGAGGTCCGGGCCCGCCCGGGAGGTCCCGGGGCCCAGCAGGTCCCCGAGGGGGCGTCCCCGTCCCCGGTCCAGCCAGGATCGCCGAAGCCGATCCCCGTCAGGCGAGGGGGAAGCCGGGACCGGGACCGCCCGGGAGTCCCCGAGGCGGGGCCCGCGGCGGGCCAGGTCCCCGTCCCTCTGGCGCAGGGCCTCCAGCCGCTCCCGCAGCAGCCGGGCCACCTCGTCCTTTCGATCCGCCGGCATCGGACGTCCTCCCGGGGCATCATGCAGACCGTCGCCGGGCCGGGTCAAGGGGATCCGGGGCGGCCGGGGGTCGGGTCCCTGGGACGCAGCGCCGCGATGCCGAAGCGGCCCGCCAGGGAGGGTGGGATCCCGTGGCAGTAGCGGTCCTGGGGGCAGCCCCGGCAGGCCCGGGCCTTCACCCGCCGGTCGGGGGCGGGGGGCACCGGGGATTCCGGGTCCAGGTAGTCGATGTCCGTTCGCGGCGCCATGCCGGCCAGGTCTTCCGGGGTCGGCAGCACCGGCGCCGGGTCCCGGAGGATGCACAGGGGCGGCGCGCAGTCCCCGAGGAAGGGGTCCACGGTCCGGTCCAGGGCCCGGCAGGCCTCGAGGGCCCGGTCCAGGGCCGGCCCCATCTCCTCGAGCGGCACGGCCAGGTCGGGGGCCTTCCGGTGGCCCACCTCGTTCATCATCGTCAGGAAGAAGGTCGCGGCGTCGTCCGAGGGGCCCAGGATGTCCGCGACGAATCGCACCGTGTCCGGGAGGTCCGGGAGGTTCAGGCGGGTCAGCACCACGTTCACGGTGACGGCCAGGGGGGGCATCGCGGCGGCCAGGTTCCGGAGGCCCTGGACGGCCCGATCGAACTGCCTCCGGCTCCGGGTGATCCGGTGGTACACCTCGGGGCGATGGGAATGGAAACTGACCAGGACCCGGCGGACGCCCAGGTCCCGGATCTCGAGGACCCTCTCCGGGTCGGCGAACCGGACCCCGTTGGTCTGCAGCCCGATCCGGGCGGCTCCCAGGTCCCGGAGGGTCCGCAGCAGGACCGTGAAGCGGGGATGGATCGAGGGCTCCCCGCCGGTCAGCATCACCTGGTCGGTATCGGGCCGGAGGATCGGCCGAAGCAGGTCCGGCAGGTCCGCCGGGTCCAGGCGCCTCGGTCCCAGCCGGACGAAGCAGAAGGGGCAGCGCTGGTTGCACCGGAACTCCACCCGCAGGAGCAGTTCCCGGCTGCGCCCCCCCCCCGATCTCGATCCACCGGTCGGTCCCGGTCTCCCGGCGTTCCTCGGAATGTTCGGGCAGGTCCACGCCCAGGGGCATTCCGGGACGAAGCCGCTCGGGCAGGGAGTCCAGCGCCCGCAGCAGCCGCTCCATCTCGTCACCCGACAGGACGACCCCCGGCGCTTGCCGGTAGCGGATGCGGAACCCCTGGGCCTCCCGGTAGAAGGCCTCTCCCGGAAGGACGCCCGGCGGGAGCACCTCCACCAGGAACCGCGGGTTCGATCCGGGATCGGATCGTGCCTCCACGAGGAGTCCCGGCCCCGGAGGCAGCATGCGGACGAAAAATCCGGCCGCGGCCAGAGCCTCTTCAAGACATTCCCGGCAGGTGCTGGAAGCCAGGCGGCCCTCCATGAAGGGGCGTCCGGGGCGCTTTGCAGGCCCTAGGAAGACCAGCGAGCCCCCGGAACTAGTCCCCCATCAGCAGCGTCATGTCGTCCATCTCGTCCAGAGAGACCCCGTGCCTGCGGAACTCTCGCACCAGGATCTCCCGGGTCTCCTGCGCGAAGGAATCGGTCATGGCAAACTCGAGTCGGTGCTGTCGATACAGCGGCGCGACCCTGTGCAGGGCGTGCATGCGGTCGATGCGAGCCGCCCGGACCATCGGGGCCAGGCGCGAGACCAGGCCCATCGGGTCCATCGGGAGCATGGGCTGGATCACCACGAAGGTCGTGATGCCCTCTCGATGCAGTGTCTCCAGGGCCTCGAGGCGGTCCTCGATGGGGTCCGCTCCCGGCTCGAAGAGGGCCCGCATCCGGTCGTCGTCGGTGGGAATGGAGAAGCCGACCGCGATCCGCCGGAAGCGTCGGAACAGGTCGAGGTCCCGGAGCACCAGCGATGCCCGGGTCAGGATCATCGGTGCAAAGCCGGTTCCGGCCAGGACCTCCAGGCAACCCCGCGTGATGCCGAATCGCCTCTCGGCCGGCTGGTAAGGATCGGTCAGGACGGGACTGAATCGGACCGGTCCCGGTGGATATCGCCCGACCTCTTCCGCAAGGACCTGGGGGGCGTTGACCTTCACGTCAAGCCACCGGCCCCAGGGCAGGGCGGGGAGCCCCTCCAGTTCCCGGGCCCAGTCGGCTCTCTCGGCCACGAAGCAGAAATCGCAGCCGATCAGGCAGCCCGAATAGGGATTGACGTAGTACTGGCCCAGACCTTCGGGAATCAGCACCCGATCGACCTTCACCGAACGGACCAGCGACTGCCGACTGATGGTCAGGCGGTCGGGCTTCTCGAAGGAGGCCTCGAAGGCAAGGACCCTCTGCACCACCCGTTCCAGCATTTCCAGCCCCGCGGCGTCCAGAGGCCGGGACCCGAAGGGCCACCACAGGGTCACATCGAACCACCTCGTGCGGGCATGGAAGGGTCGGCGATCGTCGGGACGTTCCAGTTCCACGACCAGGATCCGGTCCCCGTTGCGAAGGGTCAGGGAGGGGCCCTGCTCCGACTCCCAGGTGACAGCCTCCCAGCCTGCGGGCAATGCCCCCGGAGCGAAGAGAGGGGAGAACAGGTCCCGGACGAGGTCGTCCAGGAAGCGCGATCCGGGGAGGGGGATTTCCGGTGGTCGGTTCGGCATCGCGACCGTCCCCTTCAGCCGGATTCCAAGTATCCGTGTCGCAAGGATGCCGGTCAAGGAAGAGTGGAGTCCACGGACGTGGTGCAAGGAGACGTCTTTCGGAGCGAAGCGACGATCGAACGAGCCCCCGCCCGCGAACGGACCACGAAGGTTGGCCGAACTCCTCCACGGCCAGGGGTCACGGCCGACCGCAGTCCTCCCGGTCGCCCCCGGGCCCGATCCTGGTCCGGGAGGTGGATCGCCAGGGCCCCGTCCTCCAGGGAGGCGTCGAAGACGTCCAGTTCCTCGACCACGACGTCGGTCCAGGCCCCACCCTCCTGCCCGGCCCGATCCCGGACGACGTAGGACAGTCGGTGACTGCCCCGAGACAGCACGACGCCTTGCAGCGACTCCCCGGTCCCGAGGGGACCGTCCCGGTCCGACGACCAGGAGCCCGGGGCCAGCATCTCTCCTTCGGGGTCGTAGGACTCACCCCGCAGGGTCCAGGGTGTCCCCGGCGCCGCCCGCGTCCCCGGGTGCCGGCCAGGCCACCCGGACCACCGGGGGCCGATCGGGGGCCCGGAGATGGTCCACCTGGTCCTGGGCAGTCCGGATGCCGTCCGTGGCCAGAACCCGGATCGACACGGTCCCGCTTCCTTCCAGGAAGCCCGCGTCGAAGGTCGCCGAGTTCCCCTCCACGGTCCCGGACGCCTCGACGAAGGCCTCCGTCCCGGCTGAACTGGACGCGGTACTGGACCTGCTGGTGGAAGGGCACGATCCCCCCGGGATCCGCCGTCTCGGAATCCCCGCCGTCCCACCGGACCTCGAAGGTGCCGTCCAGCAGGGCCCCGGGGGACGGGCCGTTCCCCGCCGATTCGATCATTCCCCAGGTGAAGATGCGGCGCACCGGGGCCCCGGCAGGCGATTGACAGGGGGCCCGTTCTGCCTCTATGAGGAACTCGACCCTGCTGGCGACCGGCGATGTCCGCGAGTCCCCTGCCCGAGACCCTCGCTTCCTTCGGCCTGCCGCTGCTGGCCATCGCGGCCGCCCGGCGCTGGGCATGGGCCCGGACCGTGGGGCCCGGGGCCCTCTGCTATCTGGGGGGAATCCTGCTGGCCAACCTGCCGGGGGTGACGCCGGCCCCGGAAGTCTTGGAGCCGATCGCCTGGGGGACCGTTTCGCTGTCGATTCCCCTGCTGCTATTCTCGATCGACTTCCCCCGGTGGTTCCGGCTGGCCCGGGGGGCCCTGCTGGCCTTCGGGCTGGCCACGACGGCCTCGGTGGCGGTGCCCCTGGCCCTGGGAGGCCTGCTGGGATCGCGGATCCCCCATGCCCCCGAGGTGTCGGGGATGCTGGCGGGGGTGTACATCGGCGGAACGCCGAACATGGCGGCCCTGGCGGCGGCCTTCGGGGTCCCCGGGGACGTCTTCGTCAGCACCAACGCCGCGGATTTGCTGTGGAGCGCGATCTACCTGACGCTGGTGATGAGCGTCGGACCCCGGTGGCTCGGTCGCTGGTTCCGGAAACCGCAGGCCGCGGAAGGCGTCCGGGACGACGCGCGGTGGGCCCCCGAGACGCCGGCCCGGTGGAGACACCGGCTGTCGGGCCTGCTGCTGGCCGGGGCCTGCGCCGGGACGGGGGCCCTGACCTTCCGGCTGGTCCCGGGGGGCTTCGGGATGGCCGCCGCGGTGCTGGCCACCACCACCCTCGCCTCGGCATGCTCGCTGGTGCCCTTCGTGCGAACGCTGCCCGGCACCTGGTCCTCGGGCCAGTACCTGCTGCTCTGCTTCTGCACGGCCGCCGGGGCGATGGCGGACATGACCCGCCTCGTGGCCACCGGCCCGGCCTTCCTGGGATTCACGGCCCTGGTGATCGGGCTGGTCGCGGTGCTGCAGTTCCTGCTGATGGGCCTCTTCCGGGTGGACCGGGACACCGCCATCGTGACCAGCGTGGCGACGATCATGAGCCCCCCCTTCGTGGTCCCGGTGGCGGATCGCCTGGGAAACCGGGAGGTGCTGCTGACGGGCATCCTCGGCGGCCTGGTGGGGTACGCGGTGGGCAACTACCTCGGCATCGCCGTCACGGCCGCCCTGCGCTGGTGGGGTTCCTAGCGTCCGGGGCCCGATCGCACCCCGGCCGCCCTCCGGAACGCCGACTCAGTGGCAGCAGCAGTCCGAATCGGCGCAGCCCAGCCCCACCTTCAGCGTGAACGGACCCCAGTCCTGCTGGTCGTCGAAGGCCGATGCCCCGTCCACCACGACCGTGTACCACCCGGTCTGATCCGCCCGCCAGGTGATCGTTTCGGGCTTGCCGTCCCCGGCGTCGTACCGGCAGGCGAGGAGGTCCGTCTTCCAGGAGGAGGCGCAGGAGGTCCCCCGGTAGAGTTTCAGGCTCACCTGGAAGGTGGATGTCTTGGGCGTGGCGGTCAGGGTGATGTCGTCGCCCGCCCGGAGCCACACCCGGTAGAACAGATCGTACCTGGCGTCCCAGCAGTCCGGGCCCCCGATGGAGGGAAGGTCGTCGTTGTTCCCCTGGCCGGTGGTGTCGCCGCTGGTCGTGAAGCCCGCCGCCGCCGCGGTCCGGCCCACCACCTTGGGCGTCGAGCAGGTCTTCCCGGCCGGGGCGAGGTCGCTGGCGCAGCCCTGGGTGCCGGCACAGGGATCGAAGCAGGTGCCCTCGGCATTGCAGCGCCAGTAGGCGGGGCAGTCGGAATCGCCCCGGCACTGGCGGCAGGCGCCGGACCGGCAGAAGGGGGTCGCGACCGGGCACGGGATGCAGGAGAGGCCGCAGGCGTCGTCGGTGTCGCAGGCGATGCAGGCCCCTTCCAGGCAGCGCCGACCGGCCAGGCAGGACCCCGCCTGGCAGACGCAGGATCCGTCCCGGCAGGCGGGGGTCTCGCCGGTGCAGGCCAGACAGCCGGGGCCACAGTGCGCCGGGTCGTCGAGAGCGCAGGGAACGCACTCCCCCTGGTTGCACCACTGGCCCCCGGGACAGTCCCCCGGTTCCCGGCACTGGCGGCAGCGTCCCAGCACGCACCGGGGAGTGTCCAGGGGGCAGGGCTGGCAGGTGGACCCGCAGGCGTCGTCGGTGTCGCATCCCTTGCAGAGACCGTCGATGCAGAAGAGGTCCCCGCAGGAGTCCTCCCGGCAACGGCAGCCGCCCATCCAGCAGTCGGGATGGGACCCGGGACAGGCCAGGCAGGTGACCCCGCAATGGTCCGGGTCGTCGTCCCGGCACCGCTCGCACTGGCGGGTCGCCGGGTCGCACCAGAACCCGGGTCCGCAGTCCACGTCGCCGACGCACCGGACGCAGCGTCCCTGGTCGCAGATGGGCGTCCCGGTGCCCAGGCACCGCCGGCAGTCCTCCCCGCAGGCGGTGTCGAAGTTGCACGGCTGGCAGGTGCCGTCCAGGCAGAGGGACCCGGGCCCGCAGGCCGGCCCCCCGCCGCATCCGGCCGGCAGGTCCGCCGGGGGTCCCTGGTCGGGAGGCAGGACGTCGCCGCCGGCACCCGGGTCCTCCCCCGGGGCGGCATCGGTCCCGGGTCCCCCGTCATCGGGAAGGTCCTCCGGCAGCCCCGGGTCCTGCCCGGAACCCGGATCGACCGCGGGCCCCGGGTCGCGGCCGGCGTCCGCGGGCACGCCGGGGTCCGGGAAGACGATCGGGAGGTCCGTTCCGGAGGAGGAGCCCCCTCCACAGGCCAGGGTCCACAGGGACAGCCAGAGAATCCATCGGCGTCCGCGCATCGCGTCTCCTCCGCGGGGGTGTCCGTCAACGGGCCGCGGCCCGGCAGGGTTCCCCCGATCCGGTTCCCCCGTCGGGCCCCTCGGGAAGGATCGGCCGGAGATCCCCCCCGATCCCGGACCGGACCGCGAGGTCCGGGAAGGTCCCGAGGCAGGGATCGGGACGCGCCTCCGAGGGGACCTCCACCGACGCGATTTCCGGCACGGACCCCAGGGTCCGGGGCCCCACCCGCCGGGGAAGGAAGCGCCCGGTGGCGGCGACATAGCGGTCCCAGGCCTCCCCGAACCGGTTCGCCAGCAGGCGCTCCTCCCGGGGCAGGCGCAGGGTGATCAGGATCAGGATCACCGCGATGCCGATCCCCCCGATGCCCGCGTTGGCGGACACCAGGCCCGAGGCCGCGAAGAACAGCAGGTAGGCCGCGTAGATGGGGTGCCGGATGAAGCGGTAGGGCCCGGTCTCCACGAGCCGGTGGTCGGCCCGCAGTCGCAGGGTGGGGCTGAAATAGACCCCCAGGGCCCGGTGGGCGGCCACCAGCAGGCACAGGGCGCACAGGGACAGGGGCACCCCGGCCAGGCGCACCCAGGCCGGCAGTCCCACCGAGAACCGGTCCGCCTCGGGGCGCCCGGCGGCGTACATCCCCACCAGGACCACCAGGGACAGGGTCAGGACCAGGCGCAGCAGCACCGTGAACCACCCCTCGGCCCGGACCCGGGGCGGGGCCGCGACGGTCCCCGTCACCCACTTGAAGTGGAACCGGATCCCCGCCAGGGCCGTGAACTGGGCGATGACCAGCCAGCGGAACAAGGTGTCCAGTTCCATGGGTCCCGGGCCCCGGGAGACCCGGTCACTCTACCCCGAATGGCGCCTTGCGAACAAGGTTCGCCCCGGGAGGGGCCTCCGGGCGACGGGAATCCGGGTGGGATGGCCCCGGTTGACCCCTGCCCCGGCCGTGGTTACCTTGCGCCATCGGCCCCGGACAGAACCTGGACGGAGACGCCCCGTGCGAACGTCGCCCCTGCTGCCCTCCTCGATCGCGGCCCTCCCGGTCCTGCTGGCCGGCCTGGCGGCCCCGGCCCTGGGAGCCACCTTCCTGGAGTTCGCCGGGGCCCCCCCGTCGGCCCATCCCTTCGTCGGGCGGGTCCTGCCAGGGGGACCCGATGCGGCCTACTTCAACCCCGCCCTGTTGCCCGAGGTGCCCAGGCAGTTCAGCCTGGGGCTGTTCTACCTGTGGCAGGACCTGGACGTGTCCCTGGACGCCCGCCCTGCCGGCGCCGATGTGCCCGGGACGATCTACGACGCGCGCCTTCCCGATCCCGGCGGCGGCACCCGGCGCCTGGAGGACCGCCCCATTCCCACGGCCAGGCTGCCCCGGGCGAGGGGTTCCGGGGACTCCTCGGGAGGCCGCCTCTACCTGCACCTGGGCGCGGTGATGAAGTTCTGGAAGGACCGCGTGGCCCTGGCATTCCTGGGAGCGCTGCCCGCGGCCCAGTTCCAGGCCCAGCGGCCCTTCTACGTGGACGAGCGGGAGCAGGCCTTCTCGAACTCCCTGCACTTCGAGCGCCTGGAGGACCGCCTGGAGGCCAACGCCTTCGTGCTGTCCCTGGCGGTGCGCCCGATCCCCCAGATCAGCCTGGGAGCCGGGGTCCGCATCGCCACCGGGTCCAGGGTCCAGAACGAGATTTACGTCCCCGACTCGGGCAACCAGGGGACCTCCCTCTCCGACTCGGAGATCGTCGTCGGCACCCGGATCACCGGCCACGTCGGGGTGTCCGCCCGGCCCTGGAAGGGGCTCCGGGCCGCGGTGACGGTCCACCTGGAGGAGTCCTCCCGGAGCACCACGAAGACCCGGACCCGGTTCTGGAACGAGGACGGCACCTCGGCCGAGGGCAACACGTCCGAGACCTCCCGGGTCTTCCTGTGGGAACCGCTCCGGGTGGGGTTCGGCGCGGGGTGGGACGGCGACCCGTCGGGGGTCGTGGACGGGTGGCGGGTCGGGGTCGGCGGGCTGTGGCAGCAGTGGTCCCGGTATTTGGATCGCCAGGGGGAGAGGCCCGCCGACCGCTGGAAAGACACGGTGTCGGTGTCCGCGGGAGGGGAGGTGACCGTCCGGGGTCACCGGCTGGCCGCGAACCTGGCCTGGGACCCCACGCCGGTGCCGGACCAGGCGGGGCGCAGCAACTACGTGGACTCGGACCGGATCGGGGGCAGCCTGGCCTGGGAGGCCTCCTGGCCCGTGGGCCGGGTGCGCCTGGGGGCCCAGGTGGGCCTGGAGGTCCAGGGGCTCCTGCCCCGGCGGACGGTCAAGGACCCCGGGGCGGCGAATCCCGTCCGGGACGAGTTCCCCGACGCGGCGGTGGACGCCGCCACCGGGCAGCCGGCGGCCGGCGCCGAGGGGCTCCAGACCAACAACCCGGGCTGGCCCGGATGGAAGTCCCGGGCCTGGATGGTCGGGGGCGGCGCGGCCGTGAAGGTGTTCTTCTAGGGCCCGGCGGGAACCGTTCGCAGACGCCTGCGGACGGGGACCCCGGGAAGGAGGATCGGGGCATGGGCAGGGCTTCCTGGTGGTGGGTGGGCATCCTGGCGACGGCCTGCGGCGCCGCCTCCCCGGCGGGGACGGACCTCGCTTCCCCGGACGCGCCTCCTCCCGATGCCGCGGTCGGGGACCCGGACGGGTCCTCCGACCCCGGAATCCTCCTGGACGGGGAACCCGGAACGCCTGCCGACACCCCCTGCGTCCCGGCCCCCTTCCCGGGATCGCCTGCGGGGACCTGGGCCCAGGTCCAGGTCCGGGAGGCCGTCGTGAACTCCCCCTCGCTGGCCGACGTTCGCCGGACTTACACCACGCTGGCCCTGTGGACCGTCACCGGCGACGGGGAGGACCTCGAGGTGCGATCCACGGTCTGCGAGGTCCGGACCGACAGCCCCGACAGCCCCGTCAAGACGATCATCCCCCTGGCCCTGGTCCGGTCGATCCCGGAACAGGACCTGCCCTGCTCGGCCCGGGCCGAGGGGGAGGGCTGGCACCTGGTACAGGATCGCCACGTGGAAATCCGGGGGGCCGTGCTGGCCCACCCCGACACCGACCCCCTGCCGACCGACCCCGGGGACCCGGCGGTGGTGGACCAGGACCGGGACGGCCAGCCGGGCGTGACGGTGCTGCTGACGGGGCTCGTGGACGGTGCGGTGTACGTGGTCCAGCGGATCTGGACCGAACTGGAGGGGTGCTCGGACGCGGCCGGCGGCTTCCAGGGAAGCGTCTCCTGGGGGGAGGATCAGGTGGTGCTGGGGGCGGACAACCCGGTCCTGGTCATGCAGTCGGTGATCACGCCGATCCCGGGCGCCGGGCGGTTTTGGATGAGACCCGTGCCCCCCGGGACGGACTGCGACTACCTGGTGGCGCACCGCCAGGAGATCCTTGGCGAATGACGGGAGGCGGACATGGCCGGAAGACCCCTGGGAATCTGGATCCTGCTGGCGCTCCTGGGCGCCGCGGCCACGGGCCGGGCCCAGGGCCTCCCGTCCGCCGAGGCCGGCACCGGGGACGGGCAGGACGGGAAGGAGGAGGCCAGGGCCCGGCTCGTGGTGGTGCTGGAGGGTCTCCGGAACCGGTCGGGAGTCGTCCGGCTGGCCCTCTACGGGGGGGAGGCGGGCTTCCCGTCGGACCACGCCCGGGCAGTCCGGGGCGCCACCGAGGAGATCGGGGGCCCCGAGGTGCGGGTGGTCTTCGAGGGCCTGGCGCCCGGGACCTACGCCCTGTCGGTCTTCCACGACGAGGACGGGGACGGGAGACTGAAGCGGGGGATCTTCGGGATCCCCACCGAGGGCATCGCCTTCTCCCGGGACGCCCGGAACCCCGTGGGCCCCCCGAAGTGGAAGGACGCGAAGTTCGAAATCCCACCGGGCCAGACGACCATCACCTGCCACCTGCGCTACTGACCCGCCGGGGATCCCCGATCCAGGGCCTTGCGGAGGCGCAGGAAGGCCGCCACCGCCTTCCCCACCAGGGGCGGAAGGGCCGGTTCCTCGGTCCCGGGGGACCCCGGGGAGGTCTCCGACAGGTCCCCGGAAGCATCCTCAATCACCGACGGGCCCCGGGGCGGCCGGTACATCCCCAGCAGGAAGGCCTGGACGTTGCGCCTCACGAGGCCCCGGAGGGGGACGCCGGCGATCATGCCGTAGAGGGGCGCGCTTCCCTCGGAGGCCGACTCGGGATGATCGAGGACATGCCGGCAGGCCTCCCGGAGATCCCGCAGGAACTCCCCGGCCACCTCCCCGTGCCCCGGGTTCAGGATCAGGTGGATGCCCGCCGGGTTCTGGAGGCGATCGACATGCCACCCCCGGCGGTCCATCTGGTCGGCCACCGCGTATGGGTCGGGGCCCCCCGGAGCCGCGCCGATCCCCATCACGGGGATGGCCGGGCTGCCCAGCAGGCGCAGTCCCGGGATTTCCTCGACGCCCTCCCGGAAGACCCGGGCGATTTCCATCAGTTGCCGGGCGTTGCGCCCGTAGCCCTCCCGGCCCAGGGAGGCCAGGGCCGCCCAGGCCGCCGCGATGGGCCCCCCGGGACGGGTCCCGGCCAGGGTCGGGGAGACGTAGACCCCGCCGCACCAGTCGGTCTCCACCGTGAACTGGTGCCGCATCCACCCCCCGGACCGGTACAGGATCAGGGAGGCCCCCTTCGCCCCGTAGCCGTACTTGTGCACGTCGGCCGAGATCGACGTCACCCCGGGGACCCGGAAGTCCCAGGGGGGGATCTCGCCGTGGCGACACCCGGGGGGCAGGGTTTCCACGAAGGGCAGCAGGAAGCCCCCCAGGCAGGCGTCCACGTGGAGGGGGATCCCCTTCCGCCGGGCGATGTCGCCCAGTTCGGGAACGGGGTCCACCACGCCGTAGGGATAGCAGGGGGCGCTGGCGACCAGCCCGATGGTCTGCCAGCCGATGCGCCGGTCCAGGGCCCGGAGGTCCACCCGGAAGTCCGGGCCCAGGGGGACCCGGCGGATCCGGACCCCGAAGAGGTGTCCCGCCTTGTAGAACGCCGCGTGGGCCGACGCGGGGACCAGCACCTCGGGCCGCAGGACCCAGGGCCGGTGGGCCCGGGCCCACTCCCGCATGGCCAGCACCGCCAGCAGCAGGCTCTCGGTCCCCCCCGAGGTCAGCGTGCCCACCACCTCGTGGTCCCCATGGAACAGGTCCGCGGCCATCGACACCGTCTCGGCCTCCAGGCGCCGGAGGCTCCGGAAGGCCATGGGGTTCAACGCATTGGTGTGCAAAAACCGCCCGGCGACCTCCCGGATCAGGGCCTCGTGGTCCTCCGAGTGGCGGTACACCAGCCCGAAGAGCCGGTGGTGCCGGTAGTCGGCGTCCCCGCGTTCCAGGCGATCCAGGGCCTCGAGGACCCGGGCGGCCGGGGCCCCCTCCGAGGGCATGGGAACGGGCGGCTGCATGGCGTTCGCCTCCGGGGGTCGGGACCCCAGTGTAGCCTCATCGGGCCCGATCGGGCAGGGTGTCGTCGGGGGAAACGGCGGCGCGGGTCAGAGGTCGTAGAGGGCCCCGTCGCCGTCGAGGCGGGCGACCTCCCGGCCCTCGATCCGCAGGCGGAAGGTCCCCCGGCGGCCCTCGTACTCGTTGACCCCCTTCACGAGGCAGGACCGGAGGCGGTCCCGGGAGGCGTCGTCGCCCAGTTCCAGGTGCAGGACCCCCGAGGCCTTGCCGCCCAGTTCCATCTCCAGGTCCCGGGCCGGATCGGCCAGGCGGACCCGGCAGGTCCTCTGGTCCCGGCCGAAGTGGAAGAAGAACAGGAACCGGTGGCGGCCGTCCCGGTAGGGATAGACCCGGAGGGCCGGATCATAGCGGATCCCGGGCTCCCAGCCGGCCCGGCGCAGGAATCCCAGGAAGGCCCGCTCGTCGCCGAAGAGGTTCCCGGTGCCGTAGACCAGGCGGCCCTTCGGCTGCTCCTCCCCCCGCTGCAGCGCCCGGAGGAAGTCGCGGAAGATCGTGCAGGGGGCCATCTCCTCGTCGTAGAGGGGCAGTTCCCCCGACGCGATCAACGTGCCCCCCTGTCGGACGAAGTCCACCAGGATCTGCTGGTCGCGCCGGGACAGGAAGAAGGCCAGGGGGATCGCCGCCCGGCCCTTCTCCAGCAGGTCCGGCAGCGTCAGCGACGGCAGTTCGGCGATGCCGTACTGGATGCCGTGGAGGTTGCAGAAGCCCATCGCCGGCTCCAGCACGCCCGCCCCGACCCGCGGCACCGCGTGGGGGACCTGCCAGTGCCGGGGGCTGCCGTCGGGGACCCAGGAGGACACGGCGGCATGCTCGGGGACGATCAGGAACCACAGGTCCATCGGGATCTCGGCCGACAGGAACGCCTCTCCCTCCCGGGCGAACCACTCGTTCAGCAGGGCCATGGCCTCGTACATGGGCCCGGTCTCGCCGTTCTCCCCGATGGGGGCGTCGGAGGGGAAGGTGCGGTGCTGCTTCTGGGTGGTCCGGTCCAAGTCGTCGAGCCAGTAGCCGTGGCAGACCCCCGTGAAGACCACGTACCCGGTGCAACCACCGGCCACCGACGCGAGGGTCTGGAAGACCGGGATCACCGGGTAGCGGGACATGGGGTGGTAGAGGGTCGCGAAGCCCCAGTTCTCCTCGACGTTGATCCCCCGGCGCCGCCTTGCGGTGTGGATGTAGCGGTGGAAGACCTCGTTGTCGCCCACGTCGGGCTCGGGGGGCGTCCGGGCGTCGGGGACGTTGTAGGCCGCGACCCCGAGCCAGGAGATCATCCCGTAGTGGTACACGTCCCGGTCCTGGTCCACCCGGTTCTGGGCGAACCACCACTCGGGATACAGGTGCAGGTATTCCCGGGGGCTGTCCTTCGTGGACGCCTCGACCTGGTCCGGGACGTTCTCGTCGATGGGCGGCGTGATCCCCGCGAAGTTGCTCAGGTACGGCAGGTCCACGCCCAGGGCCTCCCGGTAGCGGGCGTAGAGGTCCCGCCTCTGCCGCCACTGGAACTCCCCCCAGTCGGCCAGGGCCAGGGCCTCGCCCCGGTGCCGCACGACCGGACGGGAGGGATCCGGTCGCGGCGGCTGCACCGCCTCAAAGAACCGGTGCTCGGTCCCGTGGACCCGGTTGTAGCGTTCGATGGTGCCGTACTTCTGCCGGATCATCCGGTGGAAGGCCCGGACCTGGGGGGCGTCGTAGCCGTAGTGCCAGGGGGCGTCGTTGCTGGTGCAGTAGATCGTCTCGTCGTTCAGTTGCAGGGCGATGATCCGGCCCTCGGGGGCCGCGTGGGGCCGCAGCACGTCGCCCACCTGCCGGAGCCACTCCCGGGCCAGGGCGTCGTAGGCCGGGTCGTCGGGGCTGGGCAGTTGCGTGTGGTCGTATTCCCAGTATAGTGGCTGGCCGTTGTGAATCCGGACCGGCTCGATGCCCGGGTTGAAGGAGGGGGAGGCGAGGTCCGGCAGGCCCCCGATGTTCAGTTCGCTATGGACGAAGGGCCCGGGCTTCGCCAGCATGTACAGGCCCTTGTCGGTGCACAGCCGCAGGAAGTGCCGCAGGTCCCGGGAGTCCAGCGTCCGGCCGTCGAAGTCGTAGCCCGGGTCCCCGGTGGCCGGGTCGTGGACCAGGTGGTGCCGCCAGGGGATGTAGAAGCAGACCACCTGGACGTGGGCCGCCTTCAACTGGTCCAGGCGGTCGGACCAGTGGGCCCGCTGGTCCCGGTAGTACTGGTACTCGGCCCCCAGGAAGAAGAAGGGACGCCCGTCGCGGTAGAACCGCCCGTTCCGGTACTCGATGCGCTCCATGGGACACCTCCCCGTCGCCGGCGGAGTCTACCCCAGGCGGGGGCCTTCCCCAAGGGGGCCGGGAGCCGCCCGTCCGGCCGCCGATCGGCGGGCCCTGCCGGCAGCCCGGTTCGGCCTTCTCGGACGCCTCTCTGACGGAGGTGGCCCACCCAGAGCGGGCAGATCCTCGTTGTACGAGACACGGAGACCACCGTCCGGGCCCTGGATCCCCCGTGCACGCACCAGCAGTATGTCATGCGATGGAACGATGGGAAGAGGAAGGTCGTCTGCCCGTGTCACGCCCCGGGCTTCGGCCTGGACGGCACGGTGCTGGAGGGGCCGGCGCCGAAGCCCCTGAAGGTCATCGCGGCGAGTCTGGATGGGGAGTGGTCGTGCTGGGTCTGGGGGACCGACCCCGGGGCGGGGCTCCAGGGATGGGCCCCGAATCGGGACTTTCCGGGGAATTCCCTACGACCCGCAGACCGCGCCGCTGCAGGCCAGTCCCGGTCAGCGGTCCGTGTCCGAGATGCAGGGGGCTCCAACCGGAGCGCAGGGGCACGTCCCGCAGTCGCAGGAACGCCCGCCGCTGGGCGCGTCCCCGGTGCCCGGCGGCATGGCGGAGATCCTGTCGGGAACGTTCCGATGAGAGGCCGATCCCGACCGGTCGGTCCGACACCGGTCAGACCGCTCGGAAGCGGTGGCGGTCTTGATCCGGCAAGAGCAGATTGGCATTTTGCCAATACTACATCTGTCATTTTGACAGACATGGTCCGTCATGATAGATCTTCCCGGTCCTTCTGCCGGAGACGAGGATGCCTGCCTACCGTCCCCGCGAGATCGTGCCGTTGCTGACCCGTGCCCTGGCCTCGATGCCCGTCGTGGTCCTGACCGGCATGCGCCAGGTCGGGAAGACGACGCTGTTGCGATGCGATCCCTCGCTGAAGGATCGGCGCTACCTGACCCTGGACGACTTCGACACCGAGGCCGCGGCGCGGTCGGACCCGGCGTCGCTCCTGGCCGGCACGGACCCCGTCACGATCGACGAGGTCCAGCGGGCCCCGGACCTGCTCCGAGCGATCCAGGCCGAGGTCGACCGCGACCGGAGTCCCGGCCGGTTCCTGCTGTCGGGGTCCGCCAACCTGCTGCTGGCGTCGGGCGTGTCCGAGTCCCTGGCCGGACGGGCCGTGTACCTTGAACTGGGGCCGCTGACGTCGAGAGAGGTAGCGGGACGCACTGGGCAGGCGCCGGTCCTTCTGGACGTCCTGGAGGGCCGCATCCCGGACGGTCCGTTCGACCGCCTCACGCGGCAGGCGGTGGCCCTGGGCGGCATGCCCTCCGTCGCGCTCCGAGACGCAGACCCCGACCTGTGGTTCCAGGGATTCGAGCACACCTACCTCGAACGCGACGTGCGATTGCTCGCCCGCGTCCCGGACCTCCCGCAGTTCCGTCGCTTCCTCCGCCTGGTGGCGCACCGCACCGGCAGCCTCGCTTCCCTGTCCGAGATCGGGCGCGACGCCGCGGTCACCTCGGCCGTCGCGGGTCGCTACCTGGGCCTGTTGGAGGCGTCCTTCGCGGTCCATCGGCTGCCGCCGTTCCTCCGCAGCCGGGTGTCCCGCCTGGTGAAATCTCCGAAGATCTACCTGGCCGATTCCGGCATCGCCACCCACCTGACCGGGTCCCGGATGGTGACCGACCCGAGCGACCGGCTGGCGGGCCCGCTGCTCGAGACCTTCGTCGCCCAGCACCTGCGCGCACTGCTGGGGGCCTGGCGGCCCGGGGCACACCTCGGGTTCTGGAACATCCAGGGACGGCACGAGGTCGACTTCGTGATCGAAGAAGGGGACCGCTGTGCCGCGATCGAGGTCAAGGACGCGGCCCGGTGGAGCGACTCGGACCTTTGCTCCCTGCGGCGCTTCCTGGAGGTCGTGCCCGGCTGCGTCGCCGCCGTGCTGGCATGCGACACCCCGCGGGTCGTCCCGCTCGGGGACCGCCTCTGGGCCATGCCGCTCGGCCGCCTGCTGGCCTGACGGCGTATCGGGCCCTGGGCCGGCGCCCCGGAAACCTCCGCGGCCGTCCCGATCCCCCCCGGGAACGCTCCGCGACCCGCGGGATCGTCCGGGACCGGGATCAAAGCGCCTCGGCCAGCACCTCGAGGGTGTAGTCCGCGTCCCAGGGCCGGGACAGGAAGCCGTCGCCGGCATCCACGACCAGATACCAGGTCCCCGGGGCCAGCGTGGCGGAGACCTGGGTCGCCAGGAAACTGTCGGTGCCCACGGCGCAGGCCTGCTCCTCCGACGCCCCGCAACCGGGGCCGAAGATCGCGATGGCCGGGGTGCTGCCGTCCGGAGCCAGGGCCCGGGCCGTGACCGTGGCGGCGGCGCCCAGGACGAAGGCATGGGCCGTGTCGGCTCCGGCCAGGGACCAGGAACTGCACGAAAGGAACAGGTCGTTGCGCCGCCCCCGGGTGGTGTTGTGGAAGACCACCGGCACGCCGACCGCGAGCCCCTGGCCGCCGTTCAACAGGAAGGCGTCCGGGCAGTCCTCGCCCGATCGGCCCCCGGTGCAGGCGACGTCCTGGAAGCAGCCCGGGTCCTGGCAGTCGGTGAGGCCGTCCTCGTCCTGGTCCGCCCCGTCATCGCAGTCCTCGGGGGTCCCGGCCGCCTCGAACCACGCATCCAGTTGCACGGTCACCGGCTCCCCGCGGCCGTCCGGGCCCCGGCTGCCCGCATCCACCACGACCACGTAGGACCCCGGGTCCAGCACGGCGGACCAGTGGGCCAGCCCCAGCAGCGCCTCGCCGCATCCCACCAGGCTGCCCGGATCGCAGGGCGCCTTCATCACGTACAGCGCCGGGGTCTCCTCCAGGAACTCCCGGGACTCCGCGGAGATCCCGACGGCCATCCGGTCGGCCAGCGAGAACGAGAAGGTCGCATCGGGGCCCCCGGCCGACAGCGGCGCGCAGGACGCCGACAGGTCGTCGCCCATCCCGGCGGTCGAGACGTATCCCGTCCAGTGCAGCCCCTCGGTCCCCACCGCGGCCAGCGAGATCGGCCCGGGCCCGCCCATCGGCACCGGGTCCACGCAGGACTCGCCGTCGTGCCCCCCCGTACAGGCGGCGCTCCGGAAGCAGTCCTCGTCCTCGCAATCGACCCAGGCGTCGGCGTCGTTGTCGTTCCCGTCCCCGCAGGCCGATTCCGGCTCGGTCCCGCAGAGGAACTGGATCCGGTAGGCCCCCGTCTGGAAGACCGTCGCGTCCAGCAGGATCCGGTAGTCCTGGTTGGCCCTCGCCCGGAAGCCCGCCCCCTGGGGGTCCGTGGTGTGCCAGATCGTGACCCCCCCCACCGAATAGAACTCGTCGCAGGACCTTCCCGGCTCGCCCAGTTTGAAGTTGACGTTGAAGTAGTCAGTGCCGCCGGGCTCGGGCCCGAAATAGACGGCGACGTTGGTGGGCTGCAACACCTGGAAGGAGTACCAGTCCGCGTCCCCGGCCGAGGCCAGCCTCCCGTGGACGGTGTCCCCGCAGGAGAGCACCGCCTCGACGGCGCATCCCTGGCAGGCGGCGTCCCCCTGGCAGTCCTGGTCCAGGCAGTCGGTCTCGCCGTCCAGGTCGTCGTCCTGCCGGTCGTTGCACAGGGACTCCGTCGCCGGGGGCGCCTCGAAGGTGAAGGTGATGCCGTAGGGGCCCCCGGCAGCCGCCGGGGCCGTCATCGAGTCCACGACGTAGAGGTAGTCCCCCGGTGGCAGCGGCCACGCCAGCACCGCCTCGGCGTCCCCGCCCACGGCGCAGTCCAACCGCTGGTCGGGGCGGCATCCGTCCCGGTACAGCATCAGCACCGCCCCGGGACTCCCATCGGGGTCGTCCCCGTCGAAATCGGCTTGGACCAAGACCCGCATCGGCGACCCCAGGACCAGGTGCCAGGCGGCGTCGGGGCCGCCGGTCTGGAGCACGCAGTCGGGCTGGTAGTGATCCCCCATGCCCGTCGTGTCGTGCCGGTAGGACAGGGTCCGGCCCGCCATCTCGGCCGTGACCGGCCGGCCGTCGTGAACCGGAAGGGCATTCCGGCAGACGTCGCCGGCCGGCAGTTCCCGGCAGCCCGGGTCGGCGTCGCACTGGGGATCGTCGCAGTCGATCCGCAGGTCGCCGTTGTCGTCCACCCCGTTGCCGCAGGTCTCGGGCCGGCAGCCGGGTACCGGCGTGTGCCGGCAGGTCCCGCCCTGGCAGACGTCCAGTGTGCAGGGGTCCCCGTCGTCGCAGTCGGCTGGCTGGCAGGCGGGCGGCGTGTCCTCCGGGCCGGCCCCGTCGTCGCCGGAAAGGTCGGCCGGCAGGTCCGCGGGGTCGATGCCACCGTCCGCCGGGACCTCCGTGGGCGAGTCCACCGGGACGTCTGGGGAGGACGGGTCCTCCCCTTCGTCACCGACCGGGTCCGTCCCCTCGTCCTCGCCGGGGAACAGGTCCGGGACATCCGGTCGTGCCGAGTCCCCGGGCTGGTCGCCCTGCACCGCGTCCGGGAGAGGAACGTCGGCTCCCGGGTCACCGCCCGGATCCGTCCCGCCGGCCCCGCCGCCGCAGGCGGCCAGAGTCCACGAAATCGCCCACGCCACGCCCAGGATTCGCTTCATCCCGAACCTCCCCCATTCCAGATCCGTCGATGTACCGCACCCGGTTCCCTGGACACAAGTTTGTACCTGACGACGCCCGCCGGTCAAGGGGGGAGTCGACGCCGACGTTCATGCGGCCTCCTGGGGGCAGTCCCTGCGGGCCTGAGCTGGGCTCCG
>JAGOKF010000093.1 GCA_017994695.1 Myxococcota bacterium
CCACTGCCGAGACCCGGACCCCCTCGCGGAGCACCGCCGTGGCCACCGCCTGTCCCCCGGGGCAGGCCCGATCGATCCCCAGTGCCTTTCCGACCGTGGCCCCCGCTCCGGCACCCACCCGACCCTCGACCCGTCCCCCCGCCTCCGCCATGCGGACCGCCTGCTCCCCCAGCAGGCCGTCGGGCCGATCCGCCCCCGTCAACGCCAGGTCGTAGAGGGCCGCCGCCGGGACCGCCGGAACCCGCATCCGGCCGACGGGAGTGCCGCGGCCCATGGCCTCGAGCGCCCGGAGCACGCCCCCCGCGGCGTCGAGCCCGTATGCGCTTCCCCCAGTCAACAGGAAGGCGTCGGCCGACTGCACCGAGTGCCCCGGGACCTGGGCGGCGACCTGTCTCAGGGAGGATGCGCCGCCTCCCAGGTGCACCGCGTAGGGCGACGCCCCGGGCAACAGCACCACCGTGCATCCGGTGCGGCCTCCAGCATGGGTCGCCGCCCCGATCCGGGCACCTCCCGCGTCGAACCAGCCGGGCAGCAGTTCCATCGCTCCTGTTCCCCTTCGGCGAACGGGGCCAGCATATCACCGTCCTCGACGAACCGATCTCCGGTGCGTCGCCGATCCGGAAACCGACGGTTCACCCGTTCCGGCCAGGGATCCGGTCCGATACCCCCGTTGCCCCGAAACCGGTTACTCTTGGCCCCCGGGCGGCTGGGACAAGGAGGCGGGATGGTGCCCGGGGCGCCGCGAGCGTGGACCGCGGGACTCCTGGCGACCCTGACCATGGCGTCCTCGGGATCCGCCCAGGCCTTCCGCAACCCCGATTCCCGCCTCCAGTGGACCGTCCAGGGCGACGTCCCGGTCCTGCTGCTGGCCGTGACGGCCACGGCCTGGCCCCGGGCCTTCGAGGGAGACCTTGCGAGCCGGGACACGGCGGTCCGGGACTCCGCCGCGGTGAACGCCCTCGATCGGGTGGCCACCCGCCACTGGTCCCCCGCCCTCTCCCGGGCCTCGGACGGGGTTCTCTACGGCAGCCTGGGATCCGCTTTCGCCATCCTCTCGATCCAGGCGATCTCCCGCCGCCACGCGGTCGGGGCCTGGGCCATCCGCGCCGGCGTGGTGGCCGAGTCCGTGCTAGTGGCCTCCGGCCTGACCCAGGTGGTCAAGTCCTCGGTCCGGCGCCCACGGCCCCTCTGGTTCAACCCCGCGGCTCCGGACTCGGCCCGGGCCGAGCCCGACGGGCAACTTTCCTTCTGGTCGGGGCACACCGCCGTGGTGGCCTCGGCCCTGGCGTCCCTGACGACGGTGGAATGGATCGATCACCCGGGCTCCCCGGAAGCCTGGACCTGCACCGCCCTGACCGTCGCGATGGTCCCCCTGACGGCGGCCCTGCGGGTCCTTTCGGGCAAGCACTACCCCACGGACGTGCTGGCGGGAGGCCTGGTCGGAGTCGCGGTGGGCGTCGGCGTCCCCCTGCTCCACCAGTGGCGCCCCGTCTCCAGCGCCCCGTCTCTCCAGGTGGGCTTCGTCCCGATCCAGGACGGAGGGGGACTCCAGGCCTCGGGATCCTGGTGACCACCCCGGGATCGATTCACCACCCGGCCTGCCGGACCTGGCGGAACAGGCTCCGCGAGGCATCGTCCAGGCGCGTGGGCAGCAGGGGGATCAGCCGCACGTAGAGGTCGCCCCGAGACCCGCGGGATCCCGGCGCCCCCAGCCCGGCCAGGCGCAGCGCGGTCCCGGCCTGGGTTCCTTCCGGGACCCGGACCTTCTTCGGACCTTTCAACGTCGGCACCTCTGCCGTCCCCCCCAGCACGAGGGTCGACAGGGGGACCTTCACCTCGCACCGGAGGTCGTCGCCGTCGCGCTGGAACACCGGGTCGGGCTCCACGCGGATCCGCAGGTAGAGGTCCCCCCGTTCCCCCCCGGGGCCGATCCCCCCCTTGCCCTTCAGCCGAAGGGTCTTTCCCGAGGTGACGCCCGGGGGAATCTTCACCTGCACCTTCTCCACTCCCCCCGAATCGAGGGGGACCTGGATCATCCGCTCGCCTCCCTCGACGGACTCGTACAGCGAAATCGACAGGTCCGACGTGAGGTCCTGCCCCCGGCTCGCCCCGGCCCGGCCCCGGCCGGCCCGGGTCCGGGTCCCTCCGAACGGATCCCCGCCGAAATCGAAACGGACCCGGCCGGTCCCCCCCCCGCCTGCTGCCCCGAAGAGGGTCTCGAAGATGCCCCCGCCAAGTCCCATGTCCCGGAAGATCGAGTCGAAGTCGAAGCCCCGGAAGATGTCCTCCTGGGAGAAGCGGGACTGGAATCCCTCGGCGCCGATCGTGTCGTACTGCTGGCGCTTGCCCGGGTCCGACAGGACCGCGTAGGCCTCGTTGATCTCCTTGAACCGCTCCTCCGCGGCCTTGTTCCCCGGGTTCCGGTCCGGGTGGTACTTCTTCGCCAGTTCCCGGTAGGCCTTCCGGATCTCGTCGGCAGAGGCGGTCTTCGCAACACCGAGGATGCGGTAGTAGTCCTTCGCCGCCATTCCTTCACCTCCGCAAGCCGTCCGGATCATAGGTTCGCCGTCGCGGTTTCGGAAGGGCGCCTTCCCCGGGGCGGTTTGACAGTAACGGCGAGGCGTGGCAACGTCGCTGCCCATGAAAGAGCCGTCCCCGATTCACCGGGTCCTGGCCTCGCCGCTGGCGGCGCTGATCGCGGTGCTGGGCCTGCTGGCTCTGTCCGCGGCCGCCCGGGACGTCCCCCAGGGAATGGACGCCTCCCGGGTCCTCGAGGCCTTCGGCCGGGGAAGCGGACCCTTCGTCGTGGTCTTCGGCCTGCACCGCCTGGGGGAATCCTTCTTCCTGTGGTCCGCCATCGGCCTGCTGGCCCTGCACCTCGTGGCGGTCCGCCTCCGATCCCCTTCCGAGGGGGCGCCGGGGATGTCCTGGAAGATCCTGCCCGCGGTCCTGCTGCTGCCGCTGCTGCCCCTGTCCCAGCGCCTGGCCGCCGACCCCGACCCCCTCCGGGACCCGATCCGCCTGTCGGTCCGGGGGCCCTCCGGGTCCGGGACTTCCTACAAGGTGGAGGAGGGATCGGCCTACCGGCTGCCCGGGACCGAGGGAACCCTCCTGTTCGGAACGCTGTCCTTCGGCCCCTGGAGCGGGGAGGCCGCCCAGGACGGGTCCCTGCGCCTCCACCTCCCGGTTCCGGGCCCCGGGACCTCGCCGTCCTTCCAGGTCTCGGCGAGGCGGCCCCCGGTGATCGACACGTGGGCTCCCTCGACGGCCCGGGGGATCCCGCTGTACGGCACCTCCCTGGCCGCCTCCCTGCTGGCGGCCTTCCTGCTGGTCCTCGGGGCGGCACGCCTGGCACCCCATTCCGGTGGAAGGGCCGCCAGCCTTGGGGTGTTGGCGATCATGGCCTGGTTCCTGCTGGCGCCCCTGTGGATCGATCCCGAGGGGCCCCGTCTGCCGCTGATCTCCCGGGCCAGCGGCGCGCCCGTGCTGTTCGGGGCCCTGATCCGGACCCCCCAGGACGTCGCTCCCTGGGTCGGGGCGATGCCGATCCGCTTCCCGGCCTCCACGGCGGCTCCCCTGCTCCGGGGATCCCTGGCCTTGCTGGCCCTCACGGCGCTGTTCCGGCTGGTCCGCCCCTCGGGGAACCGCCGGGGCCCCGACCGACCCGTCCGGGTGATCGCGGCGGTCCTCGCCATCGGCGGGATCGCCCTGGCGGTGATGGCGGCCCTGCGATCGCCGCTTTCTCTGGAAGAAAGCGCCCTCTCCGCCTGGATCGAGTCCCGGTACCTGGCCCTCGTTCCGTCCTCCTGGAGCGTCCTGGAGACATCCGTCAGCGCCCCGGGCCCCTGGGCGCTGTCCTGGACGGCCCTCTCCCTCCACGCGTTGGTGCTGCTGGCCCTCGGCGGATCCCTTTGGTATCTCTCCGGGAAGCCCCGCCCGGAAGACGGGCCCCCGCTTCCCCTCGGCCCCTTTGCCATCGCCCTGGCCCTTCTGGCCCTCCTCCAGGCGGCCGGGTGCCTGTGGATGGACCCCTCGAACCCACTGCCGGAAGCCGCGCTGCCCTCCTCGCTGCTGGTGGCCCTGCTGGCCCTGCTGGGCTTCGCGCTTCCCGCCGATTCCACTCGCCGATTGCAGGCCGGGCCTCTCTGCCTCGCCGCGGCCTCCCTGCTCCAGTTGTCCATGGTCCTCTAGGCATCGGACCACAGGGAACCTTCCGGGGCGGCCCGGCGCGAACGGCCGATCCGGCACGCCCTCCCGCTCCGGGCGTGGACCGCGGCCTTCCGGGACTGCCCAGAGATTCGACGCCGGGCTATGCTTGGGATGTCGTCGTTTCGGGAGGACGCCATGCGAGCCGTCGTCATCGAGTCCCACGGAGGCCTCGAGACCCTGCGGGTCACCGACGCACCGATGCCCCAGCCCGGCCGGGGAGAGGTCCGGATCCGGGTCCGGGCCTGCGCCCTGAACCACCTGGACACCTGGGTCCGCCGGGGAGTGCCCGGCCACCGCTTTCCCCTGCCGCTGATCCCCGGGTCCGACGTGGCCGGGGTGGTGGACGCGGGGGACGCCCAGGGCCTGGACATCGGGGACGAGGTGGTCGCGGTTCCCTTCGTGTCCTGCGGACGCTGCCACGCCTGCCTGAGCGGCAACGAGGTGGCCTGCAAGACCTACGGCATCCTGGGAGAGACCCGGAACGGCGGCTGCGCCGAGTACGTCTGCGTCCCCGCGACCCACGTGCTCCCGAAGCCCCGGGAACTCTCCTTCGAGGAGGCGGCCTCGCTGCTGCTGGCCCCCCTGACGGCCTACCACATGCTCCATTCCCGGGCGCGGGTCGCTGCCGGGGAAGGCGTGCTGGTCACGGCCGCCGGCGGGGGCGTGGGCACCGCGGCCGTACAACTGGCGGTCCGGGCCGGGGCCCGGGTGGTGGCCCTGGTGGGGTCCGATGTCAAGCGGAGCCGCGTGCTGGAACTGGGTGCCGACGACGTGGTGGTGGTGGAGCCCGGCGAGGACCCCTTGGCGATCATCCGGCAGGCCCTGGGCCGGGTCTCCTTCGACGTGGTGATCGATTCGGTCGGGGCCTCGTTCTTCGAGGCCGGCGTGGCCTTGCTGAAGCCCTTCGGGCGGCTGGTCACCTGCGGGGCCACTTCCGGTGCCGCGCCGTCCCTGGACCTGCGCCGGGTCTTCTTCCGCAGCCTCTCGATCCTCGGGTCCACGATGGGCAACCGGTGGGAACTGGCCATGGTGCTCCAGATGGCCGTCGCCGGAGAGATCCGTCCGGTAATCCACCGGGTCCTCCCCCTGGAAGAGATCGCCGAGGCCCACCGGCTGCTGGAATCGCGGGAAGTCATCGGCAAGGTCGTCGTGACGCCCTGATCGCCGGGCGTCCTCGATCACCGGAGATGGGCATCATTCCTTCCCGTTTCCTATAATGGCGCCGGGAGATTCGTGGAAGCCGGAGGGCGGGGACTCCATGTGGCACCGTCTCACCAGGTCGCCGTGGATGCTGGCCATCGCGATCGCCGCCTGCGGCGAGGTCTCCCCGACCGTCCGGGACATTCGGGAGGCCGGCAACCAGACGCCGGACGTTCCCCGCCTGGCCGATGCGACCATCCTGGTTCCTTCCGATGCAGCCGCCACGGCGGACGGCTCCCCGGAGGAGTCCGGCGGAAATCCCCCGGAACAGGATGCCTGGCCTGACGCCGGAGGCCCCGTGCCGGACCCCGGCGGGTCCCAGGACCTCCCCAGGACCGATCCCGGCATCGTGGGCCCAGACCCAGGATCGCCGGGGGATCCCGGGGGCAAGGACATCTCCGGGGACGGCGAACTCCCGGACGCGCCCCCCTGCGGACCGGAACAGCGCCCGTGTGACTCGACCCAGGTCTGCGTGTGGGACTCCGACGGCGCCTCCCGCTGCGTCCCGATGGCCGAGTGTTCGGACCGCGGGGCGATCGACCTCGACCAGTTGATCCGCTGGTTCCTGCAGGGCGGCCAGCAGGAGATGGCCTTCAAGGTCCGGGGGCAGCCCTGGGTGGGTCGGGCCACCTGCGGAGGACCGGCCTGTGCCGGCGACTGCTGCCGATCCTGCTGGGCCTTCCTGTTCCTGGGCAACGAACAGGTGGCCCTCCCCCTGATGGGACAGGGGGTTCCCATCGCGTGCCAGGGGAACGAGTGCGACTGGATGGACCACTGCGCCCCCTTGACGCCCGGCCGGTGGTATTGGATCTGGGGCCGCGCGGAGCGCCTGGGAACGGATTTCCGGCTACTGGTGGACGGGTTTTGCCCTGCCGACGCCGCCCCGGAGACGGACTGACCGGAGGGCCCATTGGACCCCGCGAACGCGACGAATCGAACCGGCATGGTGGCGATGGTGACGGGATCCTCCCGGAGGGTGGGGGCCGCCATCGCGGTGGAACTGGCCGCCGCCGGGCTGGACCAGGTGATCCACCACCGCAGTTCCGCCGAGGAGGCCCGGGAGGTCGCCCGGTCCGTCGAACGCCTGGGGCGCCGGGCCCTGGTGGTCCAAGGGGACCTGACCCGACCGGCCGAGGTCGAGGCCCTGTTCCGGCGCATCGACGCCGGGTTCGGCCGCCTGGACGTGCTGGTGAACAGCGCCGCGGTGTTCCGCCGCACGCCGGTCGAGACCCTCTCCGAGGAGGACCTGGCCTTCCACCTGGAAGCGAACCTGTCGGCCCCCTACCGCTGCATCCTCCAGGCGATTCCCCGGATGGGGGCCTGCGGGGGAGGTGCCGTCGTGAACCTCACCGACGTCGCCGCATCCCGCCCGTTCCGCAACCACGTCCCCTACTGCGTGTCCAAGGCAGGGCTCGAGATGCTGACCCGGGGCCTTGCCAAGGCCCTGGCGCCGGCCATCCGGGTCAATGCCGTGGCACCGGGCACCGTGCTGTTCCGGGAGGACGAGTCCGAGGCGGACCGGCGGGTCGTGATCGCCCGGATTCCCCGGGGCCGGATCGGCACCCCGGAGGACGTGGCCCGGGCCGTGCGTTTCCTGGTCCTCGAGGCCCCCCACGTCACCGGCGCCGTGCTCCCGGTGGACGGCGGCCGCTCGCTGGACTAGGAAATCCGGGGACAGTCCCCTTTTTTCCCAGGCGCGCTGGACCCGGACATGGAAATCCGGGGGACGGTCGATGGCTCCGGAGGCGTCACTTCCGCAAGCGGTCCAGGGCCCAGCAGAGGGACAGCAGGCGCCCGTCCAGCGTCTGTTCCATGGGCTCGTCGCCGTTCGCCGGGTCGCCCGTGAACCTGGTCTCGGCGGCGACCTGGAACTCCCTTCCATCCCACGAAACGACCTTGTAGCAGTTCCTGCCGGGGCAGGCATGGCAGTGCTTGTCGCACTGGCCGACGATCTTCACACAATGCGGTCCGTAGGCCTCGAGCCCTTCCACGTCCGATTCCACGTCCGTCGTCTCGTCCAGGACGCCGATGAACCGCGGACGTCCTCCGCGATGTTCGTAGGCCAGCGTATGGAAGAAGGTGACGTTGCCCCCGTGGTTGGTCATGAAGACGGCGATCCCCTCCTTCCGGCCATCCCGATCCACGTCGACGGCCAGCACGTCGAACAGGTCGACCTGGGCATGGGTCAGGAAATCCTGGTCGACATCCTCGGAATATTCCCAATGACCCTCGGACAGTCTCAGGGTGCGGATGCCGGCCTCGGGCCAGTCCGGATGCAGACCCAGGCTGCAGGGAAAGGGCACCCGGCCGTCGCAGAAGTCCATCGGAGACACGGGATCCCGGTCGGTTCCCCGTCGTCGGGATCTCTGTTCGGGGCGGCAGGGGTCCCAGCACCGGTCGCAGAATCCCGGCGATGCTTCGGCATCCTCGACCTCCGGGTCCTCGCCTGGCGGCAGATCCGTACCAGGACCGTCACCGGGGGTTCGCGTGTCCGCCGCCTCGCTCTGCGCCGGCAGGCCCGCCATGCAGGGCGCCTCCCGGCCCGTCACTGCCGGATCGCGCCGGCCGCATCCCGAAGCCGCCCATATCACCATCCCCCATCCGAGCAGGACAACGACCCGTTGCTTCATCCACACTCGACCGCGGCAGTCGAATCCCATTCTACCGCCGGTCTGGCGACGATAGAAATTCGGGGACAGTCCCCTTTTTCCCGGGGCAGAGGAACCGGATAGTTCCGTCAGATCCGGGTGTTGAATGCGGTAGATGGGTGACTGTCCCTACAGCAGGTCGCCGCGGCGGGACGGCAGTGGCGCGTGGAGGTGGTCGTAGGTGCGGCGGGTGGCGACCCTCCCCCGAGGGGTCCGGGCCACGAAGCCCTCCTGCAGCAGGTACGGCTCGACGACCTCCTCGAGGGTCTCCCGCTCCTCCGACAGCGCCGCGCAGAGGGTTTCCACCCCCACGGGGCCGCCGTCGAACCGTTCCACGATGCATGCCAGGTAGCGGCGATCCGAAGCGTCCAGGCCGCAGGAGTCCACCTCCAGGCGATCCATCGCCCGGGCGGCGACTTCCCGGGTCACCCGGCCGTCCCCCTCCACCTGGGCGAAGTCCCGGATCCGGCGGAGCAGCCGGTTCGCGATCCGGGGCGTGCCCCGGGCCCTCCGCCCGACCTCGTCGCAGGCGTCGGGATCGATGCGAATCTGCAGGATCTCGGCCGAACGGCGCACGATGGCCGACAGTTCCCCGGCGGGATAGTGATCCAGCCGCTCCACGATGCCGAACCGGTCCCGGAGGGGTCCCGTGAGCAGGCCCGTCCGGGTGGTCGCGCCCACCAGGGTGAACCGCTTCAACGGAAGGCGCAGCGACCGCGCCCCGGCCCCCTCCCCGATCACGACGTCGAAGACGAAATCCTCCATCGCCGGGTAGAGGTTCTCCTCGACGACGGGGTTCAGCCGATGGATTTCGTCCACGAAGAGGACGTCCCGCTCCTCCAGGCCCGTCAGGATGCCCGCCAGATCCCCCTTGCGCTCGATGGCCGGGCCCGAGGTCTGCCGCAGACCGACCCCCAGTTCGTGGGCCAGGATGTGGGCCAGTGTCGTCTTGCCGAGGCCCGGCGGGCCGCACAGCAGGATGTGATCCAGGGCCTCCCCCCGCTGCCGGGCCGCCGTGACGAAGACCCGCAACTTGGACTTCAGCGTCTCCTGGCCGATGAATTCCTCGAAGGTCTGGGGACGCAGGGCGAACTCCCCGACCTCGTCGGGGGTCTTCCCGGGACTGGTGACGTATCGCGTTTCCTCGGACAAGGACGTCCTCCTCTTGCGGTCCGCCGCGGCCCCCGCCCCGGGCTACCGGACGGTCAACTGCCCCAGGACGGCCTTCACCAGGGACTCCAGGGTCCAGTTCCCCGGGGGGACCTTTCGCAGGGCATCCTCCACCTCCCGAGAAGGAAACCCCAGGTTCAGCAGCGCCGAACGGGCATCCTCGTAGAGGGCCTGGGACAACCCCTGGGGCCGGCCCGGCCCCTCGACCGGCAGCGCCAGGAACTTCTCCTGGAGTTCCAGGCAGAGGCGCTCGGCGGTGCGCTTTCCCACGCCGTTGATCTGGCACAGTCGCTTCAGGTTGCGGGTCCGGACGGCCTCGACCAGTTCCGGCAGCGGCATCCCCCCGAGGACCGCCAGGGCCATCCGGGGACCGATGCCCGAGACGCCCGTCAGCAGGTCGAAGACCAGCCGGGTCGTCGCGTCGGGAAACCCGTAGAGGGTGATGGCGTCCTCCCGGACGACCGTGCGCACGAACACCTGGACCGGGGACCCGACGGCCCCCAGGGAGGCCCAGGTCTGGGCATCCACGAAGACCTCGTAGCCGACGCCCTGGACGTCGATCACGATCTCCCCGGAGGACTCGGAAGACCGCAACGTGCCCTTCAGGAACCCGATCACCTGGCCCCTCCCCGCCGGATCCCGCCGGCCTCCCCCAGGACCTGCGCGGCCCCCTGGACCATCAGATGGGTCCAGGCGATCGCCAGGGCGTCCGCCGCGTCCTCCTGGGGTACCTCCGGCAGCCGCAGCAGCGTCTTCACCAGGAATCCCACCTGGGCCTTTTCCGCCCGGCCGCTGCCGGTCACCAGACGCTTCACCTGGGCCGGAGTGTACTCGAAGAGCGGGACACCGCCCTGCTGGACCGCCAGCACCACCACGCCCCGGGCGTGGCCCAGTTTCAGGGCCGAATCGACGTTGCGGTTCAGGAACACCCGTTCCAGGGCGGCCGCCGCCGGCGCGAACTCGCGGATCACCTCGGTCAGCCGTTCGTGGATGCGCTGCAGCCGCTCCCCGAGGGAGCGATCCTCCCCGGCCCGGATGGTCCCCCAGGCCACGCAGGATGCATTCCCGGCCGCCCCCTCCAGGACCCCCCAGCCCGTGACCCGACTCCCCGGGTCGATCCCCAGGACCCGCGGCATCCGGCGACCTCCGGCAGGGACCCCGACCCCCGGGGGCCGCGCCGTCAGGACATCAGGCCTTCCAGTTCGGCCGAGTCGATGTCGAAGTTCGCAAAGACGTTCTGGACGTCGTCGTTGTCCTCGAGGGCCTCGACCAGCCGGAGGGTCTGCTCGGCTTCCTTCCCCGAGACCTTCACGGTATTCTTGGGCACCTTGGCCACCTTGGCCGAGGTGATCTCGAATCCCATCGCCTTCAGTTTCTCGGCCACGTCCACCAGATCGCTCGGGGAGGTCTGGAACTCGAAGACCCCCTCCTCCCCGGTCACGTCGTCGGCGCCGGCCTCCAGGGCGACTTCCATCATGTCGTCCAGGGTCTTGCCCTCGGCCTCCAGCTCGATGACTCCCCGGGTCTCGAAGATCCAGCCGACCGCCCCCTGGGAGGCCATGTTGCCGCCGTGCTTCGTGAAGATCCGGCGGATTTCGGACACGCAGCGGTTCTTGTTGTCCGTCATGCAGTCCACGATGATCGCCACCCCGCCCGGCGCGTAGCCCTCGTAGGTGATCTCCTCGTAGCTGACGCCCTCCAGCTCGCCGGTGCCCTTCTTGATGGCCCGTTCGATGTTGTCGCTGGGCATGTTCTGGGCCTTGGCGCTCAGGACCGCCTGGCGAAGCCGGGGATTGCCGTCCGGGTCCCCCCCGCCCAGGCGGGCGGCGATGGTGATTTCCTTGATCAGTTTCGTGAAGAGGCGACCCCGAGCGGCGTCCGCCTTGCCCTTCTTGTGCTTGATGGTCGCCCACTTGCTGTGACCGGACATGCTGCACCCCTTTCCAAACGAGGAAGTTCCCGGAAAAAACCGGCTCTTGATAGCACATGGCACGCCGCCTTGCAATCCGTTCCCGGTGGGCTAGCATCTCCCCATGAGGCTCGACCCCTTCCGGGCGTTCTGCGGCTACTACCTCGGGCTGGACCGGGACTTCCACTACCGGTTCTTCAACCTGGACCAGCTGGCCTCCCATTGGGGCCTCGACCCCCGGGAACTGCGGCACCTGCTGGAGGAGTGGCACCTGACGCCCGAGGTCACCCGCCACGTGGACTACAACCTCGCCCGGGCCCACGCCGAGGCCCAGGGACTGGCGGACGACGGGCGCATCGAGGAGGTGCGTCAGTTCGCCAGGAAGACCTTCGAGGAGTTCCGCCAGGCCCTCCAGCGGTACGACCCGTCCCGGGACTTCGAGAACGTGGACTACGACCGCATCTTCCCGGACGATCCCCCGCCGGACGGGAACCGGTAGGCTCCCGGACGCCTGCCGGGGATCCCGGTCAGCCGAGTTCCCACAGGTCCCCGACCTCCACCATCCCTGGCGGCCGCCCGGCAAGACGCCGGGCCAGGACCAGGGCGCCCCGGGCCAGCACCATCCGGGAGGCCGCCCGGTGCGTGATCTCGATCCGGTCGTGATCGCCCAGGAAGAAGACCGTGTGCTCCCCGACGACCTCCCCGCCCCGAAGGGCCATCACCCCCATCTCGTCGGCGGAACGGGGCCCGCAGACGCCATCCCGCCCGGAGACCCGCCGGACCTCCCTCCCCTCGCCGATCGCCTCGGCCAGGGCCAGGGCGGTCCCGGAGGGGGCATCGACCTTGTGCCGGTGGTGGATCTCCAGGATTTCCGCGTCGTATTCCGGCCCGAGCAGCCGCCGGGCCAGCCGGGCCAGTTCCCGGGTCACGTGGACCCCCAGGCTCGTGTTGCCGGCCACCAGGATGGGCGCATCGGCCGACAGGCGTTCCAGTTCCTCCCGTTCCGACGGGGAGATCCCCGTGGTCCCGATCAGCAGCGGTATCCGCCGGGGAGCCAGGGCCCGGGCCAGGGCCAGGGATCCCTCGGGCCGGCTGAAGTCGATGGCGACGTCCACGTCCGGGATGTCTCGGGGGTCGTCCCGGACCTCCAGTTCCCCCCAGGGGGTCGGGACCCGGTTCCCGATCCCGGGGTGGCCGGGGCGATCCAGCAGCACCTCCACCCGCATCTCCGGGTCCTGTCCCGCGGCCTCGATCACCATGCGGCCCATCCGGCCCAGGCTGCCGTTCAACGCGATTCGCAACACCGCTCCTCCTCCCGTTCGCGATCCCTGGCGTGACGGGAGCATAGCACGAGGCCAGTCCCGGACCGCAACGCCTGCCTGCATCCGCGAATCGTCTTGCCGGATTGACTTTTCGGTGCCGGAGGACTATCCATGCTTGCCTTTTCGTTGAGGAGCAGAAGGCGATGATGCACGGGCGTTCCGTTTTCTCTTCCGAGTCGGTGACCGAGGGACATCCGGACAAGGTGGCGGACCAGATCTCCGACTCGATCCTCGATGCGATCCTGGCACAGGACCCGGAGGCCCACGTGGCCTGCGAGACCCTGGTGACGACGGGCCTGGCCTTCGTCGGGGGCGAGATCACCACCTCGTGCTGGGTGGA
This sequence comes from Myxococcota bacterium, assembly GCA_017994695.1. GTDB lineage: Bacteria > Myxococcota_A > UBA9042 > DTJE01 > DTJE01 > JAGOKF01. The sequence goes on from JAGOKF010000093.1 coordinate 12,799, forward strand.
CATCCCGGCCGTCGTGCGGAAGACCATCGAGCGGATCGGCTACACCGACCCCGCGATGGGCTTCGACTCGAAGACCTGCGCGGTCGTCACGTCCATCGACAAGCAGTCCCTGGACATCGCGATGGGCGTCAACCGCGGGAACGCCGACGCCCAGGGGGCCGGGGACCAGGGCATGATGTTCGGCTACGCCACCCGCGAGACGCCGGAACTGATGCCGATGCCGATCCAGCTGGCCCACCAGTTGACGCTCCGGCTGGCCCAGGTGCGCAAGGAGGGGATCCTTCCCTGGGTCCGGCCCGACGGCAAGTCCCAGGTGTCGGTGGTCTACGAGGACGGCGTTCCGAAGTCGGTCAGCGCGGTCGTCATCTCGACCCAGCACCGGGAGGAGGTCTCCTCCCAGGACATCCGCGACGCGATCATCGAGGAGGTCATCCGGAAGGTGGTCCCCGGAACCCTCATCTCGTCGGAGACCCGGTACTTCGTGAATCCCACGGGGCGCTTCGTGGTCGGGGGCCCGATGGGGGACTGCGGCCTGACCGGGCGAAAGATCATCGTCGATTCCTACGGCGGCATGGGACGCCACGGCGGCGGATGCTTCAGCGGGAAGGACCCCAGCAAGGTGGACCGGTCCGCGGCGTACTATGCCCGCTACGTGGCGAAGAACCTGGTCGCCGCCGGGCTGATGGACCGCTGCGAGATCGAGGTCGCCTACGCCATCGGCGTGGCCGAGCCGGTCAGCGTGCTGGTCGAGACCTTCGGCACCGAGAAGATCC
>JAGOKF010000094.1 GCA_017994695.1 Myxococcota bacterium
TTCTTCGGCAAGCCGGTGGCCGGCGGGCCGGTGAAACTGGTCCTGTCGGCCTACGGCGTGGAGTTCAGCGACTTCGCGACGCTGACCGGGACCACCAGCGGCGAGGGCCTGTGGACCTTCGAGACGAGGCTGCCGACCTACCTGGTCGGCCAGCCCCTGGAGCAGGGCAAGGCCCTGGTGAAGGCCGCCGTGGAGGTGACGGACACGGCCGGGCAGGTGGTGGCGAAGCAGGCCGGGGTGCTGGTGGCCCAGGACCCCCTGAGCGTGGTGCTGATCCCCGAGTCGGGAGTGCTGGTGCCCGAGGTCGAGAACCGGGTCTTCGTCTTCGTGGAGGACCCGGCGGGACAGCCCGTGAAGGCCGACGTGACGGTGAAGGTGGGCGAGGAGGCCCCGGCCATCGAGGTCGGGACCGACGCCACGGGGATCGGGGAGTTCCTGCTGATGCCCGAGGCCGAGGCCCTGATCCTGGAGGCCACGGCCCGGGACGCCCAGGGTGCCACGGCCACGGCCCGCCAGATGATGGTCCCCGGGGCCTCGGGGGAGGCGGTGCTGGTCCGGACCGACCGGGCCCTCTACCGGGTCGGCGAGACGATGACCGTGACGATCCTGGCCCCCGACGGCAAGGATCGGATCTACCTGGACCTGCTGCGCCAGGGGCAACTGGTGCGCCAGGAGGCCCTGGACCTGAAGGACGCCCGGGCGACGGCCGAGGTGGACCTGGACGGGCAGTTCGCCGGGGACCTGGTGGTGTCGGCGTTCTACCTGTCTGCGAAGGGCCGGATCATCCGGGACCAGAAGGTGGTCTTCGTCCAGGGGGCCGACGGGCTCCGGGTGGACGTGGAGCCGTCGAAGGAGACCTATGCCCCGGCCGACGAGGCCCGCATCGGGATCCGGGTGACCGGCTCGACGAGCGGCGATCCGGTCGTGGCGGCCCTGGGGCTCCAGGTGGTGGACGAGGCGGTCTATGCCCTGTCGGAGAACCGGCCGGGGCTGCTCCGGACCTGGTTCGAACTGGAGGATGCCATCCGGGAGCCGAAGTACGAGATCCACGGCGCCTCGTTCCCGGTGGTGGACCTGGTCACCGGAAATCCCGAGGACCCCGAGGCCCGGGCCCGCCAGGATCGCCAGGCCCAGGCGGCCTTCGCGGCGATGCAGACCCCCGAGGCCCTCTCGTCGGCCTCGTCCTGGGACCAGGACCTGAAGACGGCGCTCACGGCGCTGACCCCGTTCTACCAGCAGGAGCGGGAACGGGTGCTGTCGGTGACCCGGACGATGGCCCAGAACGGCCAGGTCACCTGGGACAACGCCCTGGCGTTCCTGAAGGAGCAGAAGTACTTCTACGACTTCTTCGGCAACCTGTACCGCTTCGACTCGGCCGACGGGTACACGGTCACGATGACCAGCCGGGGGCCCGACGAGCGGGAGGGGACCGCCGACGACTGGCAGGGGCGGTTCGAGCTGTGGGAGGCCATCAACCGGGGCTGGGAGGCCGAGGATGGCGCGGGCGGGGGGCCGGTGCCCGGGGCCGCCGACGCCGTGGCCATGGCCGATGCCGGGACGATGCCGCCCAACGGCGAGGGAGGCGGCCAGGAGCCCCGGGTGCGGAACTGGTTCCCGGAGACCCTCTACGTGAATCCCCAGGTGATCACGGGACCCGACGGGCGGGCCGAGGTGTCGTTCCCCATCGCGGACAGCATCACCGAGTGGCGGCTGTCGGCCCTGGCCAACAGCCCCGACGGGCGGCTCGGGTCCGTGGACCGGGGCATCCGGGTCTTCCAGCCGTTCTTCGTGGACGTGGACCTGCCCCGGACGATGACCCGGGGCGACGAGATCTCGTTCCCGGTGGCGGTGTACAACTACCTGGAAACGCCCCAGACCGTCCGGCTTCAGATCGAGGCGGGGCCCTGGGCCGAACTGGCGGGGGACACCGCCCCGAGCGTGACGGTGGACCCCGGGGCCGTGAAGGGGGTCCCGGTGACCCTGCGGGCCGGGGCGGTGGGCTGGCACGGGGTGCTGGTCCGGGCCTACGGGGACGGGGGCGTCGCCGACGCGGTGATGCGCACGCTGGAGGTGCTGCCCGACGGCATCGAGGTCCGGGGATCGGACCAGGGGCGGCTCACCGGGCCCGTGACCCGCACCGTGACGTTCCCGGCCGAGGCGATTCCCGGCACCCCGAAGGTGCTGGTGAAGGTCTTCCCCGGCGTGATGGCCCAGGTGGTCGAGGGGCTCGACAGCATCCTCCAGATGCCCTCGGGGTGCTTCGAGCAGACGACCGCGACGCTGTGGCCAGACGCCCTGGTGCTCCAGTACGCGGCCCTGTCGGGCAAGATCACGCCGGAGATCGAACTGAAGGCCCGGGAGTTCGTGACCCTGGGCTACCAGCGCCTGCTGACCTTCGAGTGCACCGGCGGGGGCTTCACCTGGTTCGGGGACCCCAACCCCCCGAACCTGATCCTGTCGGCGATGGGGGTGATGGAGTTCACGGACATCGGCGCGGTGATGGACATCGACGAGGCCATCGTGCCCCGGACGGCGTCGTTCCTGGCCGGCCGCCAGGCGCCCGACGGGTCCTGGCACGAGACCCAGGGCAGCGAGTTCGCGACCGTCCAGTACGACGACCTGATGACCACCTGCTTCATCGGGTGGGCCCTGGGCGGGGCCGGGGCATCGACCGGCAACGCCCGGTCCTACATCGCGTCGCACCTGGGCGACCAGACGGCGACCTATGCCCTGGCCCTCTGCGCGAACGCCCTGGCCGTCCTGGACCCCAACGGGGCGGCGACGGACCGGGCCTTCCGGGACCTGGAGGGCCGGGCGGTCCGGGAGGGGGACCTGGTGCACTGGACCAGCGGGGTGTCGAAGGACGCCTGCTGGTACGGCGGCGGCGAGGGCACGGACCTCGAGGCCACGGCCCTGGCGGCCCTGGCGCTGATGAAGGCCGGCCGGGGGATGGACCTGGTGTCCGGGGCCATCGGCTACCTGGCCTCGAAGAAGGATTCCTTCGGCAACTGGGGGTCGACCCACGCGACGATCCTGGCCCTGAAGGCCTTCACGGCGTCGCTGTCGTCCCTGACCCAGGATGCCCGGGGCCTGGTGACCCTGCTGCTGAACGGCGAGCCGGCCGAGTCCCTGGAGGTCACGCCCGACAACGCCGACGTCTTCTTCCAGTTCGACCTGTCGGACCGGCTGGACCCGGCGGGGGCGAACGTGGTGGACCTGCGGTTCGACGGCGAGGGGACGCTGATGTACCAGGTGGTCTGGTCCCACTACGTCCCCGGCGTCCCGGGAGGCCCGGGGACCGGCCCCCTGGAGATCGAGGTCGTCTATGACAAGACCGACCTGGCGGTCAACGACGCGGTGGGCGTGACGGCCACCGTGCGCAACGTGTCGGCGGACGTGGCGCCGATGGTCCTGGTGGACCTGGGGATGCCCCCGGGATTCGACCTGCTGCCCGACGGACTCGAGCGGGCGGTGAAGGACCGCCAGATCCAGAAGTTCGAGACCACGGACCGGCAGATCCTGGTGTACGTGGACGCCCTCGGCCCGGGGCAGGCGCTGGTGCTCCAGTACCAGTTGCGGGCCCGGTACCCCCTGAAGGTCCAGTGCCCCCAGAGCACCGCCTCGCTCTACTACGACGCCTCCAGCGCCGCCACCGCCACCTGCCCCGGCCTCGAGGTCCGCTAGGGGACAGTCACCTTTTTGGCCCACCTAACCTGCCAGAAGTATTGGTAGAATCGCCGAAAAATTCGGTGACTGTCCCCTCCGGCCAGGTGACTGTCCCCGGATCCTCGGGCACAATGCCGCCCGGCAGGGATCTGCGGACGGAGGGCCGGAATGGGGATGCGGAATGCGGTGATCGGGGTGCTGGCCTGGGTCGCCTGGGGATGCGGGAGCGGATCCCCGGCAGGCGACCTGGGCGACGCGGCAGGAGATGCCGGCGACGACTCCGGGATCCGGGAGGTCATCGAGGACCCGGGAACGCCCGACCCGGCCACGGACCCGGCGGCCGACGGGAACGGGGACGACGGGGTGCCGGGCGATGACGGGGAGGCCGCCCCGGATCTGCCCGAATCGGACCCGGGGATTCCCGATGCCGGGGACCTGCCCTGGACGCCGCCCTTCGACCCGGCGGCCTGCGGCGCCGAGCCCTACGCCTGGCTGCCCCCGGGCCGGGTCGGGACGGTGGTCTCCTTCGACCCCACCGAGGACTACTCCGAGATGTCCGCGGAACTGGTCCGGGCCCTGGCCGAGGCCCAGGACGGCGGCAGGCCCCACCCCGAACTGAAATACGGATCCCGGAACTTCAACCTGCGCTACACGACCCAGGACCGGGGACGCCCTGTCGAGGCCACCGCGGTGGTCGGCGTGCCCACGGGACTGGCCGACGGGGAGGAGCCGCCGCTCGCGATCTTCCTCCACGGGACCACCGGGTTCATGGACGACTGCGCCCCGTCCCGGGGGCCCGACGGGGCTTTGGCGGTGACCCTGCTCTCGGCCCTGGGCTACCTGGCCGTGGCGCCGGACTACATCGGCATGAACGGCTTCGGAGAACGCTCCCCGGAGGGGACGATCCAGGCCTACCTGGTGGGGGAGGCCGTGGCGCTGGGGTCCCTGGACGCGGCCCGGGCTGCCCGGAAGGCAGTGGCGGGGATCGAGGACGCGCCCCGGCCCGATGCCTCGCGGACCGTCGTCTGGGGGGGATCCCAGGGTGGCCACGCCGCCTTCTTCGTGGAGCGCTACGCGCCCCACTACGCCCCGGAAATCCGCCTGGCGGCCGTGGTGGCCCTGGTGCCGCCGACGGACCTGCTGGGGCTTGCAGAGTATGGCGCGACCCACTGGGGGGACACGGCCACCACGATGACCGCGGTGCTGGCCGCGATGCGGTCCTGGTACGGCAGCCCGCCGGACCTCGCCGGGGTGCTGACCGACGAGGAGCCGGCGTTCCTGGCCACCTCGCTGCCCCGGTGGATGGCCTCCGGCTGCGGGTCGCCGCCCGTCTTCGGGGACATCGACAGCCTGGAGGAGACCTACACGGCAGACTTCCTGGAACGGGCCGCCGCCGGGCGGTGGGACGACCTTCCCCCCTGGGGATGCTACCTGCGGGTCAACTCGGTCCACGGCACTCCCGTGCCCCGGGCCAGCGACGTGCCGTTCCTGGCCACCTTCGGCGAGCGGGACACGCTGGTGATCACGCCGGTGCAACTGCGGGACATGGAACGGCTGTGCGGCCAGGGATACCGCATCGAGGTCCTGGAGTGCGCCGGGGCGGGCCACACCTCGGGGCTGGTGCCGATGGTGGCCTATGCCCATGCCTGGACCCAGGCCCGGATCCGCGGCGACCCCTGGGACCCGGCTCGGGTGTGCCACCTGGACGGCCCGGTGGACTGCGCCTCGCTGGCGCCCTGACGGTCGCTCTGCCCGCCGCCGGGCCGGCGTGTCCGGGTCAGTCCCTGCGCAGGGTCAGGATCGCGGGCACCCGGGACCCCCCGTACTCGCCTTCCGGCGCGTCGTCCCCGACCCAGATCTGCAGGGCCATCCAGTCGCCCTTCACGCAGAAGGGCATGCGGGTCGTCTCGCCATCGTGGCTCGTCACCAGGTCCGTGCCGTCCACCTCGAAGGGGGAGACGTCCTCGGGCTGGGGGCCTCCCTGGACGGACTGCCGGCACACGCAGGCATCGCCCGCCATGGCGCAGGCGTAGCCGGGCTCCTGGACGGCCTCGCCGCAGGGGACCTGTTGCAGGCAGGACCCGGGAATGGTCAGGGTCGTGTCCGAGGTCATCCCGGTCAGCCGGAAGGCGACCTGCCCGTCGGCGAATTCGAGGGTCCCCTGCCAGTCCATGTCCACGACGACCTGCACCTCCGGGCAGTCCCGCATCATCGTGGTGTTCGCGAAGAGCGCCGGCCCGCTGACGCACACCGAATCGAGGACCCAGCGGCCCGTCGGATCGCCCCCGCAGGGCTGGAATGAGGACACGCCGTCCCGGCAGGGGAAGGCGGGCGTGCCGTCCCCGGACGAGGAGTCGCAGGCCCATAGGGTGATCGGGACGACCAGGGCGGCGAGGATCGGAACCCGGCGCATGTCTGCCTCCGAGGACGGGTCCTGCCGATCATGGCCCAGGAAGGGCCGGCAATCCAGGGATCCTGCGGGGGATGGATCGGATCGGGCCTCCAGGCCAGGCATCACCCTGCGGGGCGAAACCGGAAACCCATTGAGGTAGAATGAACTCCCTGGGAGGGCAAGTCGTGATGGCGCCTACGGTCTTGCGGGAAGGCCCCTACCGGTTCTTCTTCTTCCTGAACGAGGGGAACGAACCGGCTCACATCCACGTCGATGCGGGAGACCGGTCTGCAAAATTCTGGCTCGACCCCGTCTCGCTTGCGTCCTCGAGGCACATGCCTGCCCATGAAATCAACGCGCTCCTCGAGATCGTCCTGGCGCATCGAGACCGCTTTTTGGAGGTGTGGAATGAGCGTTTCCCCCGAGGCCGTTGAGGCCCTGGCCGAGAAGGTCGGGTTCACCGAGGACGAACTGGTCGTGGACCTGGTCGACGGGCGGCGGATCCTCGTGCCCCTGGCCTGGTTCCCGGTGCTCCTCCGCGCCACCCCGGCCCAGCGAAGACGCTGGAGGCTGATCGGAGACGGAGAGGGGATCCATTGGCCGGACCTGGATGCCGACATCAGCGTGGGCGGGCTGCTGGTCGGCATCCGGCAGACCTGGCCCGCCTGACCCGGCGTGTTTCCCCCAGGGAATGCCGCAGGTGCCCGGGGCGACGCATGGGCCTGGCCGACCGGCCATGCAGGACCCCGGAGGCCCCGTTCCCGGAGAGGCTTCCGGCAACCGCCCGCATCGCGACGGTCAGCCGGGCTCGTAGCCCCTGGGGTTCTGGGACTGCCAGCGCCAGGCATCCCGGCACATCGCGTCGAGGTCCCGCCGGGCCTCCCAGCCGAGGACCTGCCGGGCCAAGGAGGGGTCCGCGTAGCAGATCGCCGCGTCCCCGGGCCGCCGCTCGACGAACCGGCAGGGGATCGGGTGCCCGCTGGCCCGCCGGAAGGCCTCGACCACCTCCAGCACCGAGTGGCCCCGGCCCGTGCCGAGGTTCACGGCGAGCCACCCCGGCCGCTTCCCCAGGTGATCCAGCGCCGCCAGGTGCCCCTCGGCCAGGTCCATCACGTGGATGTAGTCCCGGACCCCGGTCCCGTCGGGGGTCGGGTAGTCGCTGCCGAAGACCCGCAGTTCCGGCAGGCGCCCCACGGCCACCTGGGCCACGAAGGGCATCAGGTTGTTCGGGATGCCCAGGGGGTCCTCGCCGATGCGGCCGCTCTGGTGGGCCCCGACGGGGTTGAAGTAGCGCAGGGACAGGATGTTCCACGACGGGTCCGCCCGGTGGATGTCCTCGAGCATCTCCTCGACGGCCAGTTTGGTCCGGCCATAGGGGTTCACGGCCCGCCGGGGGGCCGTTTCGGGGATGGGCACCTGCTCCGGGTCGCCATAGACCGTCGCCGAGGAACTGAAGACCAGGTCCTTCACCCCGGCGGCCTCCATCTCCCGGAAGAGCGTCAGGGACCCGACCAGGTTGTTGTGGAAGTAGCGCAAGGGCTCCCGGACCGACTCGCCGACGGCCTTCAGGGCCGCGAAGTGGATCACCGCGTCGAAGGGCCCCTGGCGGAAGACCAGGCCCAGGGCCGGGGCGTCCCGGATGTCCACCTCGTGGAAGACCAGCGGCCGGCCCGCCAGGTCCATCACCCGCTTCAGGGCCTCGAACCGCGCGTTGCAGAGGTTGTCCACGACGGTCACCTCGTGTCCCGCCTGGAGCAGGCAGAGGACCGTGTGGCTGCCGATGTAGCCCGCGCCGCCGGTGACCAGCACCTTCATCGCCCACCTCCCAATGGCGGGTTCTCCAGGGCCTTGCAGTCGCACCCCCACTCGGCCGGGGCCTTCCGGCAGATCGCCAGGGCGATCAGGCGGTGCCCCTCCCGGTTGGGGTGGATGTGGTCGAAGGACCGCAGGTCGGCCCGCAGGTACCAGCGCGGGATCTCCACGGCCTGCCGCAGCAGGCGATCCCGGGCCTCGGCGCGCTGTTCCGGGGGAACGTCCTTCAGGCGGGCCTGGGCGACCGGGTGGGTGTCCAGGGCGGCCCGGAGGGGTCCGGGGTCCCGCAGCGGGGCGTTCCGGTCCCGGAGGTCGCTGTCGTAGAGGTCCACCGCGATGTCCGGCAGGTCCCCGGGCTGCCACCGGGTCTGGCCGTTCGCGTACCGGCCCAGGGCCTCCTGGGGCCCCAGGCGCCCCATCACGAAATCCACGGCCCGCCGGGTGTTGTCCTGCCGCCGGACCCCCTCGAAGCCGGCCCAGCGCCTGTCGCCTTCGTCCCCCCAGGGGTTCAGCGTCAGGCCCAGGACCTTCAGGCCCGCCTTCCGGGCGGCCCGGTACAACTCCAGCACCTCGGCGTTGGTCTGCTCGGGGTTGCCCACGCTGTTGAGCCCCCCCAGGACGAGGACCCACCCCGGCCCAGCGCCCCCCCATCCCTTCTCCAGGGCGGGGTTGTCCAGCACCTGGCGCTGGAACCGCTGGCGGATGGCCGCGGCGCTGAGTCTCGCCTCGGCCAGGTTCCGGACCTCGAGGTTCCGGCAGGCCCCCTGCAACTGGTCCGCGAATCCCTTGCCGGTGAAGGCCGCGACGGACCCTCCCACCAGCACGGCCTTCACGGGCCGTTCGGTCTGGAAGGTCCAGGCGCCTGGGGGCTCGACGGCGCCGGGACGCCCCAGGGCGGCCGCCGGCAGGATGCCCGCCATGGCCAGGACCGTCCACCACCGCCCAGGAATCCTCGTTGTCCGCATCGCCGGGCCTCCCGGAATGGACCGGCCGCAAGATACCAGAAAACCCGCCAGGGGGCCTCGGGGACGCCGGTCCGGTCTGCCGGTTTGGTGTCCGGCGGTTTCTCGGCTCCCGAAAATTCCGGGGGAACGGGACCTTCGACGGCCTCTTGGCAGGAGGGCCGATCTGGTGGTAACAAGCACGGCACCTTCTTTGGGCCTCCCCAACGATGCTGTTCCACTCGCTCGACTACCTGCTGTTCCTCGTCCTGGCGGTGGCGGGGTTCTGGCTGCTGATCGGACGCAACCGCCTGCGCCTGCTGTTCCTGTTCCTGATGTCCTGCCGGTTCTACATGGTCTGGAACCCCTGGTACATCTTCCTGGTGCTGGGCAGCGTGGGGATCGACTACACGGCCTCCCGGCAGATCGCCGCATCGACGGATCCCCTGCGGCGCAAGGCCTGGCTGGCCGCGAGCCTGACCTACAACCTGGGGGCCCTGGGGCTGTTCAAGTACTGGAACTGGTTCGCCGGGTCCGTGACCGATGCCCTGGCGATGCTGGGCATCCACGCCCCGAGGCCCGTGCTGGACGTGCTGCTGCCCGTGGGGATCAGTTTCTACACCTTCCAGACCCTGTCCTACGTCATCGACGTCTATCGGGGGCGCATCCCGCCGGCCCCGTCCCTGGTGTCCTACGGGGCCTACCTGCTCTACTTCCCCCAGCTGGTCGCGGGGCCCATCGTTCGGGCCAAGGACCTGCTGCCCCAGTTGCTGTCCCGTCCTGCGCTGACGAGGCAGCAGGTCGGGGAGGGCCTGTTCCTGATCCTGAAGGGACTGGCCAAGAAGGTGATCCTGGCGGATTACCTGGCCGTGAACCTGGTGGACCGGGTCTTCGACCAGCCCGCTGCCTTCACCTCCTTGGAGGTGCTGGTGGGCCTCTATGCCTACACGATGCAGATCTACGCCGACTTTTCCGGCTACACCGACGTGGCCCGGGGATCGGCCCTGCTGATGGGCATCACGCTGCCCGAGAACTTCGATCGGCCCTACCTGGCCACCAGCCCCGCGGCCTTCTGGCGCCGCTGGCACATGACCCTGTCGTCGTGGCTCCGGGACTACGTCTATTTCCCCCTGGGCGGATCCCGGGGGTCGCCGGTCCGGACCTACTTCAACCTCTGGCTGACGCTGTTCCTGATCGGCATCTGGCACGGGGCGGGCTGGAACTTCGTGATCTACGGGTCGGTCCACGGCCTCGCGATGGTCGTGCACCGCTACTTCTACCGGAGGTCGGGCCGGACGGCCGACACCCGGGACCCCCGGGGGATGGTCTTCCTGAAGATCTTCGGGACGTTCCACTTCGTGGTGCTGAGCCGGATCCTGTTCCGGGCGCCGTCGCTGGCCGTGGCGGGGCAGGTCGTGGAACAGTTGACGGCCGGGGGCACCTCCCTGGCGCAGATCTCCTGGGGGATCTGGGGACTGCTGGCGGTGTCCTACGGGATCCACTTCGCCCCGAAGCGGTGGCTGCACCGGTGCCGGGACGCCTTCATCGCCCTGCCGGCCCCGGCCCAGGGCGTGGCCCTGGCCCTGGCGGGGGCGGTCCTGGTCCGGATGGCCCAGAGCCAGGTGGTCCCCTACATCTACTTCCAGTTCTAGCGACGGAGCGAGGCGAGACCGACGATGGACGGCGACCCGAACATCCCGGGACGGCAGGACGCGGAGCCCCGGACCACGCTGGAGCAGACGGCGGTCGAGGACGGGCACCAGGGGGAGGCGGGTTTCGGGAACCGGGACGCCCCGGCCCTGCCGACCCTCCCGGGGGTCGGGCCCGACGACGGGGACTGGCGGACCCGCCGGCCGGCCCTGCGGCACCTGGCCATCGTGCTGGGGGTCTTGCTGGTCGGGGCCCTGTCCACCTACCTGTTCCATCCGGTCGTGGACCTGCGGCCCTGGGTTCCGGGGGAGCCGGCGCCGCTGGCGTCGCTGTTCCGGCTGAAGCCGGCCGGGGAGGGCGCGGCGGGTCCGGCGGGCCTGGGGCAGGAGGCCCCCCGGAGCCTGGAGGAGGCCCGGAAGGCCCTCGGGGAGACGCTGGGGGAGGACCTGGCCGCGAACCTCGGCCAGGAGGGGATCGCGGGGGAGGGTGCCGGGGACGTGGCGCCGGCTGCCGTCCCGGAGGACCATCACGGGGTGAGGGTGGACCCGGAGGAGTACCACGGGCTGGTCCGGGAGATCGAGGACCCGACGGGCCAGGGGATGGCCCCCTTCTACCGGGCGCTGGCCCGGGCGGCGGCGGGGCAGCCCGGCGCGATCGTCCGGGTGGCCCACTGGGGCGACAGCACGATCGCGGCGGACGACGTCACGGTGACGCTGCGCCGCCGGCTCCAGGCGAGGTTCGGGGAGGGGGGGCACGGCTTCCACCTGGCGGGCCGGGGGACCCAGCCCTACCGGCACTTCGACGTGCAATGGGACGACTTCCGGTCCTGGAAGGCCCAGTCGGTGATCCACGGGGACCGGAAGGACGGGCGCTACGGCCTGGGGGGCATCCTCCAGATCGGCAACCGGGGGAGTCGGGCGGAGTTCCGGACGGTGGAGAAGGGGCCCGTCGGGCGGACCTGGGGGGTCGTGGAGGTCTGGTACCAGGTCCACCCGGCCAGCGGGCCCCTGGCGGTGCGCATCGACGAGGGGGAGTGGGTGTCCCTGGAGACGCGGTCCGGGACGACGGAGGACCGGTGGTTCCGGCAGGAGGTCGAGGACGGGCCGCCCCACCGGCTGGAGATCGAGGCCCGGGGGCCGGAGGTGCGGGTGTACGGGGTGGTGATGGAGCGGTCGGGGCCCGGGGTGGTCTGGGACAGCCTGGGGATTGTCGGGGCCCGGGCCAACCGGCTGCTGCACTTCGATCCGGATCACCTGGCGGCCCAGGTGGCCCGCCGGGCGCCCGACCTGCTGGTCCTGGCATTCGGGGGCAACGAGGCGGCCGACTTGAGGATGAACCACGACCGCTACCGGCAGCAATTGGCGGAGGTGATCCGTCGGGTCCGGGCCGGGCGCCCGGAGGCGGGCTGCCTGCTGCTGGCGCCGCTGGACCAGGGGGAGGTGGGCCCCCGGGGCGGGGTGCGGACGCTGCCGGAGTTGCCCCGGATCGTGGAGTCGCAGCGGGTCGTGGCGGCGGAGGCGGGCTGCGCGTTCTTCGACACGTGGAAGGCGATGGGCGGGGAGGGGGCGATGGGGCGGTGGTACCGGTCCCGGCCCCGGCTGGGATGGGGGGACTACCGCCACGCCACCCCGGCCGGGTACGAGGTCGTGGGGAACCTGATCTACAAGGCCCTGCTGAAGGGATTCGCCGACCACCTGGCCCAGGTGCCGCGGTAGCAGCGGGGACAGTCACCTTTTTGCGAGGCGTAACCTGTTGGAAGCGCTGCGGAACGCGGGGATGGAGTCCCTTGTGGCGGGGCGTGGGCGGGGGCCGGGGGGTGCCGCTCCGGACACGGCGTCGCCGCGGGGGCGCTGCCCCCGCGTCGCGCCTGCGCCCTCGGCCCGCGCGGGTCATCGATGGCCCCCGCAAGGACGCGCGGGCCTGCGGGAGCGTCCTCCGCGGCAGCCCCCCGGCCCCCTCGGGGCAGCGGTGGGCCCGGCTGGGACCGGAGCCTCCCCGGCCCCGTCGACACGCCGGTAGGGTGGGAGGGATCGGGAGGGGTGCCTCCTGGGTGGGGAGGCGGGTGAGGGGTCGTCCGGGGGTGGTAGAATCCGTCGGAACGTGCCAGGGGGATGTCGATGCGAGGGGTGCACTGGCAAGGACGGGTTGCCCGGGTCGCTATGGTGCTGGGGGTGTGGGCTGGGTGCCTGTGGTGGGAAGGGGACGCCGTGGGGCAGGGTGCGCCGGGGAGCCGGAAGGTGGCGGTGCTGGAGTTTCAGGACAGCGCTGGGCTGACGGAGTACGAGGTTCGTGCGCTGTCGGACGACGTTCGGGAGGCGGCACTGGTGCTGCCGCGGGATCGGTATCTGGTGATGACGCGGGAGTCGATGCTGGTGATGCTGCCGCCCGGGACGACGCTGGCGCAGTGCACGGGAGCGCAGTGCGAGGTGGAGATGGGGCGGATGGTGGGAGCGGACGTGGTGGTGGCGGGGGAGATGGGGAGGTTTTCGGGGTCGCTGGAGGTCCGGCTGAAGGTGTTCGACACGCGGACGGCGGCGCTGCTGGGGACGGTGACGGCCGGGGGCCGGGATCTGCGGGAACTGCGGGATGCCCTGGGAAGGCAGGCGAAGGCGCTGATGCGGCAGGCGCTGGGGGTGCGCGGATCGGGTGGCGGTGGCGTGGGGCCCGTGCCTGGGCCGGAGCCCCGGGTGGAGCAGGTGGGGGAGATCCGGCCGGAGGTGGGGATGCTTCGGGTGGAGGGGAGTCCGCGAGGTGCCCGGGTGGCGGTGGAGGGCCCGAAGGGGTTCGGGAAGGGGGGGAAGGCGGAGGGGGATTTGCCGTGGGGTCCGGTGGAGGTTCCTGCAGGGGAGTACCGTGTGCGTGTGACGGCGGAGGGGTATGACGAGGGAGG
>JAGOKF010000095.1 GCA_017994695.1 Myxococcota bacterium
CCGCAGTCGCAGTCCGGACCGCAGTCGCAGTCGGGCCCGCAGCAGCGGCCGTGGTCCCGCCGGTCATGATGGTCCCGGTGATCCCGGTGGCCGTGGGGTCCGAAATCGTGGCGATGGTCGTGGTGCATGGGAAACCTCCTCTTCGTGAGACACCGGGATGACGGTACCTGATGAAAGCAAGGAAGTCAAAGAGTTTCCCTGGAACGGGACGGAAGGAGATTCGAGGGCGGGGACCAGCACACATGCCGATCCTCGAGGGTTCCGGGGCAGTAGGTCGGCTGCCAGTCCTCGGTCCGCTCGGGGGACCGCCAGCCTTTCAGGGACAGGCGCCGGGTCGCCGAGGCGCCCCGGACCTCCAGGCGTCCCTGGGCGTCGATGCGCGCCTCGGTGCCCGGCACCAGGACTCCTCCCGGCCGCGGAAGCGGGAGGCGATCGAAGGTCCACAGCTCCGAGGCCACCAGAGGCCCCCGGGCCAGGAAGGTCGTCACCTGGAAGGCGGCGAAGGTCTCCGTGGCCGGTGCCGAGAGTTCCCCCAGCACGACCAGGCGGTCGAGGTTCCCCCCGACGAGGGTCTTCAGCACGGCCCTCCCTGAATGGCCCACCAGGGCATCGAGGGCCGCGACGATCGGATCGGATCGTCCGGGACCCGTGGCGGCCCGGAACGCCCACCGCGCTAGGCGGCCGTTCCAGCCGGCGGCCTGGGCCACCTCCCCGGCCAGCCGCTCGGCCAGCCGTTCAGCCTCCCGGGTCCGGATCACGATGACCGTGGGGTGGATCCTCCAGAGCCCCTCGATCGGGTCCGACGCGCCCGGAACCAGCCCGACGATCCCGCCGCTGAGCCATGCGGCGGCCAGGCCCGCGGTGTAGGGTGCCGCTCCGTAGCCGGGAACGGGGATCCACCAGACGTCCTGCTCGGTTCCCCCCAGTTCCATGCCCACCCGCTCCCCCAGCAGCAGCAGGTTGCGCTGGGTCAGCAGGCGGGCCAGCACCAGGTCCGCGGACCCCTCGGGCAGCACCGCCACGGCCGCCCCGTCGGGCCCCGAGGGAACGAGTTCGTCCAGTCGGGGGTCCTCTGCCCCTTCCAGGGGGCGGCCTTCCGGGGGAACCGGGTCGGGGACCGGGAGGACGGGCACCTCCGGAAGTTCCCTGGCCAGGGCCTCCAGGCAGTCCGGGGGGAGGCCCCGGTGCATCACCAGGGGGACCTCGGCGGCCCGGGCCCCATCGGCCAGCCGATCCGCCGGGAGGCCCGGTGCCATCCGGATCGCGAAGCACTGGATGGCCTGGAGGGCCAGTTCGGTCATCAGGGTCTCCGGGGAGGGCGCGCCCGCCAGCAGCACGGCGTTGCGGGGGGACAGGCCCCGGTCCAGCAGCGTCGTCGCCTGGCGCCGGATCTCGGTCCACAGGTCCGCGAAGGTCCAGACGGAATCCCCCTGGGGGGACGAGACGACCAGGGCGGGCTTGGGTCCCAGGGCCCGGGCCCGGCTCCGGAGAAAGGCGGGCATGCTGGGGGAGCGTCCGTGCATGAGGGCGGGATCTCTCCGGTCAGGGCTTCGGGAAGTCGCAGGTTCCCGGTTCGGCATGGCACTGGCCCACCACGCAGAAGCCGACGTCGCAGTCCCGGTCGGTCCGACAGGTGAGGCGTTGGCACTGGGGATCGGCGGTGGAGGGGCACCGGTGGTTCACCGGGCAGTCCTCCGGACCCTGGCAGAAGCGGGCCTCGCAGCGCCCGGTCTCCGGGTCGCACCGGGCGTTCACGGGGTCGCAGAGGGTCGGGAACACCGGGTCGTCGCACCGCGGCTGGCACTCCATGGCCCCCGGTTCACAGAGGCAGGCCTTCGGGCTCGGGGCGCAGACCGGGGCCCCGGCGACGTCCGTGCAGTCCGCGTCGCTGGCGCAGGGGTGCTCGACCCGGAAGCAGATGCCGCAGGTCATAGGTGCCCCCGGCGGCAGGCAGAAGGCCATGGGTTCGGGGCAGTCCTCCCGGTCCCGGCAGCGGTTCTCGGGGAGCGGGGGCAGGTCGGGTCCCGGGTCCTCGGCGACGTCCGAGGGGGGCAGGTCCTCCAGGGCGTCCGGGCACCCGGGGATCATGCAGGCGTCGGTCGCGTAGCATCCCCAGGTCCCGTCCAGGCAGTTGCAGACCAGTGACGGGAAGCACTGGCCGCAGCAGCACTCCTGTCCGTACTCGCACCGGAGGGGAGCGGTGCACTTCCCCTGGAGCATGGGCTCTTCGGGGCAGCCCGCGGGGCCAGCGTCCCCGGGGTCCTGGGATGGGTCCGGGAGGGCGTCGGGGGCCGAGGGGAGGTCCGCCATCCCGTCCTCTCCCGGGAGGTCCTCCGAGGGCGTGTCCGCCACGTCGACCAGGCAGACCGGGCTCACGCAGGTCCAGAGGCCCTCCCGGCAGCGGCACTCCTCGTCGAACCCGCAGGCCGAGGAGCCGTAGCCGCAGAACGTCCCCTCCGAGAGGCAGGGCCGGTCCCGGGGAGGGTTGGCGGGGCAGGAGCCCACGCGGTCCGGCAGACATCCGGCGGCTCCAGGGACCAGCAGCAGCCAGAGCAGGGCGCGTCCATTCATGGAACACCTCCCGCCGAGAGGCTTCCAGCATAGGCAAACCGCCCCCCCTTGGCAAATGGACTGGACAAGGGAGGAACTTTGCCCTACACTCGCCCTCGCCTTGTGGCGGTCGGGCCCATAGCTCAATCGGTAGAGCAGCGGACTCTTAATCCGGAGGTTGCAGGTTCGATTCCTGCTGGGCTCACCAAGAAATCGTTGATTTTTCAATAGTTTCTCCTCTCCCCCTCGTAGCCCTATTTCCGCCGAAACGGGGCAGAAACCCCCCATTCCGGGGGGCATGGGGTAGCAATCGGGGTAGCAGTCCGAACCGTGTAACCGCCGAAAATCTCTCACGTCACGAAAATCCGGTGCTTGGACGATCCTGCTACACCGGGGTAGCAGCCCCCCGGTCTCGAAATCGCCCCTTCCAGGCGTTCCAAGTGCCGGGGGAGTGGCAGACACCGGGGACGGCGCTTCCTCGCCTTCCTGGGGCACTCTGGCGTGTCAGGGGCGCGGTGGCGCCTCGAAGGCGTGCAGGGCGACCATGGATCGTTGGTCGGTGCCCCGGTGCCGGAGGTCCTCCCCTCCCGGGGAGGGGGTATTTCGGAAGTCCACTTCAGGAAACTTGTGACTGGAGAGAAAGGGGGCTCGCCAGGCATCACCGCCCTTGCCCGCCCCCGGGGAGGACCCGACGGGTAGGGGACTAGGGCAGGCGATCCATGCAGGCGAGGGCATGGGCCACGTCCGGCGGCAGGTTCCGGGTGTTGGCAGCCTCCAGGTCCCGGAGCCGGTCGGCCTCGATTCCCAGCAGGGCAGCCGCATCGACCAGCGAGAAGTCCCAGCGGTCCCGCCAGGCGGCCAGGTCCGCGCCTCGGTAGGACGACGCGTGCAGCAGCAGGCGGACCCGCTCGGAGAGGCTCCGGGGCAGCGGGGCGGAGTCGGGCACAACCGGGCCTGGGAAGGTGTCCCGGCGGGTCCAGGTGGCCACGGCGGCGGCGGTCCGGCCGAGGACCAGGGCGGCGACCGGGAGGGGAAGGCGCCAGCGCGCCAGCACCCGGCGGAGGTCCCCGACGGTCATCCGCGGTTCGTCCTCTCCCGGGTCGCTTCCCGGTTCGTGGAGGGGATCGTCTTCGGGTTCCGGGTCGGGCACGGGGGCGGGGGGCTCGACGGGCAGCCGGTAGGGGGAAGGAGCCTCCGCGGGGACCTCGGGCACCGGACCCGGGGCGGGGTCCAGGTCCAGGTCCGGGGTCTCCTTCGGCACCTCGCCCCGTTCCTGCTGCACCGCCTCCAGGCGGGCGATCATGGGCGGGGACAGGGGGCGGTCCGACCGCTCCAGGCGCCGGAGATACCGGGGCACGGTCCCCAGCAGTTCGGCGGCCTGGTGCTGGGAGAGTCCAGCGGCGGTCCTCCAGGTCAGCAGGTCATGTCCGGTCATGGTGCACCTCCATCAAGCAGCAGAGTCCATCGAAAGGGCGACCTCGCCCGGGAGAAGACAGTCTCCACAGACCAGGTCCCCGACCAGCGTCCGACCAGCACCGAGGTCCGGCCAGGCGGGACGGCCACAACGAACGCACGGACCCGGGGCGCCCTCCCCCTCCCGGGTCAGGAAGTCCCGGATCGCGTCCCGGTGGACTCGCAGGGCGTCCAGAACCTCGGGCATCAGGACCCCCGGCGGAGCGGAGACCTTCAGCCTTCCGGCGACGACCAGCAGGACGGCGCCTCGTTCTCGGAGGGTTGCAACGAGGTCTTCGGGGGTCATAGCAGCACCTCCACCCGGGGGGCTCCGGGTTTCTCGTCCAGGGGCGGATCGGGGATGCGGACAGGGGGGATCGGGGGAGAGGAAAAAGAAAATTTCTCCGCCGGGGGGGGGTCCGAAGCGCCACATCCGCCACAGCCTTGATATGATTCGGGAATCGCCGGAACCGAATCCGCCACAGAATGGGCGTTGTGGCGGATCGGAAGATCGCGTTTCCCCGCATCAGGACTCACTTGTGGCGGATGTGGCGGATTCTGCGGAGGGGGGGCGGGTAAATATCTCTCGAAGACGGGTGCCAGGTCTTCCAGCAGGTATCCCTTCGGGGTCTGCCCGCTCGGAAGTCGGATGTTCTTGGAAGCCACTCCGAACGGTCGCAGCAGGCGTGCCAGGCGCCGGGGGGTCAGCCTTGGTTCCTCGCCCCAGGGACCTTCCCGGTCCGCCGTGAGCCGTTCGATGATGCGGTCGGTGGGAAGTCGGTCCATCCCTTCGACCTCGAACGCGGCCTTGAGGTCCGCCAGCAGGCGAATCCCCAGGGTCTCGGCATCGTCATCCGCTCCGGCGGAAGTGATCGCGGCGGCCTGGACGGCCTCGGGCCACCGTCCACCGGCCACGGCGGCCAGGCGGAACAGGGGTTCCCACGAATCGGCGGCGCGATCGTTCAGGCAGTCGGGCAGCGGCGGACACGGGGTCTCCGCCAGCATGGCCGGAAGGTCCTGCGCCAGCCGGGCGAGTTTCCGGGCGATGGGCAGGGCGACAGGGTCCACGGCGACGGCCCGCGCCTTCTCGCATCGCTCCCCCGGTCCCTTGCGGACCATCTTCACCGCGATCGTCCGGTCCCGGGTCGCCGGAGCCATCTTCGGGTTGTTCCCGGCGAGCGCGATCGGCGCGAAGCAGGGGAAGACCTCGGGCTCCAGGGTGTCGGGATGACACCGAACGACCCGGGCAGTCGCCTTCGCATGGGCCGCGTTCACGATCGCCGTGAGGTCCTCGTTGTCCGCCAGCAGCGAATCGGCTTCGTCCAGCAGTACGGTCGGACGGTGCCTGGCGACGACCCGATACAGCACGGCGGCAGAAACCGAGACCGCGGGCAACGGGCGGGCCACGATGCGTCCCAGCAGTTCCAGGGCGGTTGACTTGCCGGATCGTGGCGCGGGGGAGGTCAGCGCCAGCAGGGGAAGGCGTTCGAACGCCTCGAAGGTCCAGGTCATCGCGGACCAAAGCGCCAGGGTCTCCGCGGCGTGTTCGGGAAGGACGACGAAGCGCCGGAGATAGGCCGCGGCGTCCGCCAGCACCTCGACCAGGGGAACCGCCTCGGGCCAGGGCGGGACATGCGGGAACAGTTCGGATGAACCTGGGGCCTCCAGGGCCGGGGGCTGAACGGCCTTCCGGGCCGCCCGGACCTCCCGGGTGAGGGTCTGGCGCCGGATGGACGGCAGCGCCTCGCAGACCCGTTCGATGATCGCATCGGTGGCCAGCGGGTCCAGGGTCGCCAGGCTCGGGACCAGGTCTGCCCGGACCCGGGCGGCGGCCTCGATGGCATCGGTGCCAGCAAGCGACCGGGCCAGGTCCACGATCTCCGAGGGCGTCAGGGGCTCCCCTGGACGGCGGGGCGTTGCGGCAACCGCGGCACGCGCATCGTCGCCCGTGAGGACTTGGATCGGGACTCCGGCGACCAGCGCATCATCGACGCCCTTCACCATCGTTCCACCTCCACGATGAATCGGCGGGATTCCAGGTCCGCCAGGGCTTCGCGCAATGCCCGCCCGACGTGCGGATTCGTCCAGGCGTCCGCGTCGAAGGCCAGGCGGACCGTTCGGGGTCGCAGGGCCTCCAGGACAGGCAGGGTGACCCGCCAAGCCGTCGCACCGGGTGCAGAGACCGTCAGGATCCGTTCCGGGTCCCGGACGGTCGCAACGTCCGCCTTCAGTTCGCCTTCCGTGAGCCGGACCCGGTCGGGGTCCCGTCCCCCGGGAGGTTCGAGGGGGACATGGGCAGGGCTTCCGGGACCGGGTCCCCCCTGGCGCTTGCTGGACAGGACGACGTATCGGGGGCCGTCCCCGTCGCCGTCCCGCCGGACCTTCAGGGCGATGATCCGGCCTTCCAGGTTCCGGACCGGGATCAGCAATCCGGCCGGTCCGGCGATGGTCCAGTAGTGGCGATCGCGTTTCGATTCCCGCTGCACGAAGCCGGGGACCGCGGCCAGCACCTCGGACCCGAATCGTTCCGCCAGGCGTCGGGCGAGGTCCTCCCGGGACCAGGGGCGACCGCCCGGAGGAAGGGACCGATATCCCCGGCGGGCCACCTCGGGACCAGGCATCCCCCGGCGGTGGAGGTCCTCCCGGTGCCGGGCCACCAGGGGCAGGTCCTCCAGCAGGGCGCGATAGACCGCGTCCCGGACCTCGACCGCGGCGGCCTGTCGGGCCGGGAGTGTGAATCGGAACCAGCGGTCAAGAGCATCGGCCAGGCGGACCGGATCGCCACCGCGAACCCGGTGCAGGTAGTAGGGGACCCCTGCCCGGTCCAGGTTGGCGGTCCCGCCTTCCGAGACCCGGCGGCAGCACACAACGGCATCGTCCTCTCGAACGCTGCACCATGACCCCTTGCCACAGACCGGGCAGGGGCTCCGGGGTGTGACTTCCCGCCAGCGCATCGGCCCCCCTCCACGCTCGGGGTTGCGCGTGGCGCGGTGGCGAGGTAGGATCGGCCTACCGGAACAACGTCCGCCCCCGTGCCGCGGCAACCGGCCGGGGTGCGTCATTCCGCCCGGAGGTTCCGGGCGATCCATCCGTTGACCTCGGACTCCGGGAACAGGCGCCGTCCTCCCCGCTGTCCGGGGCGGCTTCCGATCTTCACGGACTGGACCTCCCCTCGCAGGGCGAGACCCAGCAGGTAGTCCACCGACACCCGCATCCGGGCCGCGGCTTCCTTCGAGGTCAGCAGGGTTCCGATGTCCGTCGTTGCCTGTGTCGCCATGTTCCAACCTCCGTATGGGTTCCGTGCCGTCCGCTGTGGACGGCTACCATGCGAAGGGTGGCGCTTTCGATTGCGTGGCGGTAGACGGGAAACTCACCGATTTTCCGGGGAGGGTTTCCCCCCCATCTTGGGGACGTGCGCCGGGAAGGGGACCGTCCAGGCCCGGGAGCGTCGAACGGTTCGCCTCAACAGTTCCTTGACCGCCTCGATGGTGTCGAGGGACTCGATGTTCAGGGCGCGGAACAGGGCGCGCAGTTCGATCGGGTTCCAGCGTTCCTCCCGTGAGACCTCGGGGCTCCGCAGGCGTGCAGCGAGTTCGAGGGCGAAGGCCCGTGACGTGTCCCCTGGGCGTCCACCGTTGGGTCCCGCGGGGATCGTGTCCGTCCACCATTGGCGCAGCACGCGCTTGCTCTTCGGGCGGTCAGGGCTCGACTGGGGGACCTCGGTGCGTTGGGTCGTGAAGCGGATCGCTTTGAGACGGTCAGCGGCGTGCTGGCGGAGGACCGTTAGAGGCTTGTGCATCGCCTTCAGGACCCCGACGGCCTCAACGAGCCGGTGCAGCAGCACGAAAAAGCCTTGCCAAGAATCGGCCTGGTCGGTCCACCGGGGCACCCCCTCGACCGCCAGGCGGTGGACGTGTTCGGTCTGCAACAGGAAGTGCAGCAGTTCGGCGCGTTGCCGGAGGGCATGGGCTCCCTCCCTGGACCAGGGGTCTTCCGGCATCGGTGCCACGGGATCAACCTCTTCCTCGATGTTGATGCCCGACAATGCGGCGACGGCCTCCAGGTCGCGGGCGTAGAAGGAAAACACGGGACGCAATGCGTGGACCAGCGCCAGCACCTCCCGGGCGAGCCTCTCCACCTTGTCCAGGTGTTCCCACAAGTCCGGGGGAAAAAGCACCTCTTGCAGCAGCACCAGGCTGGCCTCCCTCATGGCCTGGCGGACCTCGGGCTGTTGTAGGGGGGCCTTCAGGCGTTCTTCCCTGGGACGCTTTCGGGGGGCATTCATGCTTCCTCCGCGGGCTTGAGGCTTGGGGATGACGCAGGGACGGGCATCCGGGACACCAGGTCCCGGAGTCGGGCCGGGTTGACATGGGCATAACGCTTCGACATGACCAGCGTCTTGTGACCCAGCATCGCGGCGACCTCGGGGAGGGATGCGCCGGTAGCCAGCAGGGCGGTCCCCGCCAGGTGCCGGGTGTCATGCCAGCGGAGGTCCGGGCGGCCGATCTTCCGGGCAGCACGCTTGAAGGCATGGGCGATGCTGGACCGCTCGGGGGGGGGTCCTCCCGGCATCGTGAAGACGAAGCCGTCCGGGAGCCCCCGGCGGGTCCGCAGGTCCTCGACCAGGGACGGGTGCAGGGGCACCCGGCGGGACTCCCCGGACTTCGAGTCCTCGACCGTCGCCGTGCCGTTCTCGAAGTCGATGCACCGCCAGCGGAGGGACAGAATCTCCCCCAGGCGCATCCCGGACAGCGTGGCGAACCGGTAGAGGGGACGAAGCCAGTCGGGGAGGGCGGCCAGCAGGGCGGCTTCCTCATCCGGCGACAACGAGGGCAGGCGTCCCGGGGGCTCGGGGAACAGGCGGATGCCCTGGAGAGGGTTGACCTCCAGTTCCCCGCATTCCACCGCATAGGAGAGGACCTTCCGCAGGCAGGCGACCTCTCGATTGACGGTCGCAGGGGCGATGTAGGACGGTGCCGGAGGGGAGGCCCTCGACGGGACCTTCCCCGCCTTTCGTGCCCGCTCGAAGGTTTCCCGGCGTGCGAGGCTGGCCGCGGTCTCCATGCCGCGGCGGTCCCGCATGTAGGATTCCACGCGGGCCTTGTTGACCTCGGAGAGTCGCAGGTGCCCGAGGGCGTCCAGCAGGGGGCGAAGGCTCAAGGCGTCCCGGTCCCAGGATCGCTTGTGGACCTTCGCCCATTCCAGATACTTCGGCGCGAAGTCCGCCAGGCGGTCCCGCTGGACCTTGGGGAGACTGACCCGCTCCCGGGCGGCGTCCTCTCGCAGGCGCCCAAGCAGCAGTTGTGCCGCTTCCTTCGTCGGGGCGGACCTCCAGACCTGGCGACCGCGAATCTTGACCCGGGCATACCAATGCCCGTTCCGGTTCAGAATCCCGCCTATCTGTCGCCCTTCCTCATGCCGCTTCGCCATGCCGTTCCCTCCCGTCCGCCGATTCCAGCGGAAACCAGCCGGAACACCCGAAGGGTAGCAGACGGGGTAGCAGCACGTCAAGAAAGGCGTAAAACGCTAGTTATGACAAGACATTATGAATGCATGGCAGCGGACTCTTAATCCGGAGGTTGCAGGTTCGATTCCTGCTGGGCTCACCAAGGTTTCCCTTCGTCCGTCACTCCCACTCGATCGTTCCCGGCGGCTTCGAGGTCAGGTCCAGCACCAGCCCGGAGACTCCCGGCAGGGCCAGCAGCGAGGATCGCAGTTCCTGGAGCAGCCCGGCAGGCAGCGGGGCGGCGGTGGCGGTCATCGCCCGCTCGGAGCGGATCGGGCGGACGACCACCAGTTCCCGGCCGGCCCCGTCCACCTCCAGGGGCACCAGCACCGTCGGGCACTGCCAGATGGCATCGTGGACGCCGTGTCGCCGCAGGCCATCCATCACCAAGGCGTCGGCCTCCCGGAGCAGGTCCAGGCGATCCCGGGTCACCCGGGCGGGAAGGGGGCGCGCCTGGCGGAACTCCTGGGGCCCCAGGTTCCAGACGCACCGGTTGAGCCCCGGGACCTCCTTCATCAGCGCCCCCATGACCTCCTGGAGGACCTCCCAGGAAGCGTCGCCGTGGATCACGACCGGGTGCTCGTAGCACCGGAGATCCGCCTTCACCCCCACCGACCGCACCGGCAGCACGGTGGCCCGAAGTCCCCGGGGGGCCACCAGTCCCTGGGCCGCCTGCTGCAGGGGACCGAGGTCCTCCCGGGGGGCCTCCCCGGTGGAGCAGAGCAGGCGGACCCCCAGCCCCGGTCCCGGGAAGGGATGCCGCCAGAGGGCCTCCCGGGGCAGCCCCAGGGCCTCGCCCAGTTCCCGGACCTCCACCTTGTAGAGGTCCGCCAGGGGCTCCACCACGCGTCCCGCGGCGATCATCTCCTCGATGACCGGGACCCGGTTGTGGTGGGTCTTGATTGTGTCGGCCCTCCGGGTGCCGCCGGTCTCGATGGTGTCGGGATAGATGGTCCCCTGGCCCAGCAGGTGGTCCTGGATGCCGAGCCTCCGGGCCTCCCGCTCGAAGACCCGGATGAAGGTGTCCCCGATGGCCCGGCGCTTGGCCTCGGGTTCCACGATCCCGTCCAGGGCCTGGAGGAAGTCCTCCGAGGCATCGACGAAATGGAGGTGGTGCCCCAGGCCCAGGTCCTCGAAGAGGCGCAGCACCTGGGCGCTCTCGCCCTTCCGCATCAGCCCGTTGTCGATGTGCAGCAGGTGCAGCCGGTCCGGCCCGACCACCTCGCCCAGGAGCCGGGCGCAGACGGTCGAGTCCACGCCCCCCGAGACCAGCAGGAAGACCGACCGGGTCCCGATGCGCTGCCGGAGGTCCCGGACCAGGTCGGCCCTCCAGGCCTCGGGCGTCCAGGTGGGGCGGCAGCCGCAGATCCCCAGCACGAAGTTCGCGATCATCCGGTCCCCGTGCAGGGAGTCGTCCACCTCCGGGTGGAACTGGAAGCCGTACCGCTTCAGGGTGTCGGAGGCGATGGCGGCGAAGCGGTGGGGCTCCCCGTCCTCCCCGAGACGGGTCCACCCGATCTCCCGGAACGAGGGCCCCACGGCCACCACGGAATCGAAGTGGCTCTGGAAGACCTGGTCCCCCTCCGGGACCCCCTCCAGCAGCGGATGGGGATCGCCGGATCGGTGGAGGCGGGCGGCCCCCCACTCCCGTCCCCCGTGGATCACCGTTCCGCCGTAGTGCTTCGCGATCTCCTGGTGCCCGTAGCAGAAGCCCAGGATGGGGACCGGGAGGTCCAGGATCGCCCGGTTGAAGTCCTCCCCCTCGCCGCAGGAGGCCAGGGAGGGGCTTCCCGACAGGATGACCCCCCGGAATCCCTCGAAGCGGTCCAGGGGGTCCTCGGGCTGGCGGATCTCCGCGTG
The DNA here is from genome assembly GCA_017994695.1 of Myxococcota bacterium. GTDB lineage: Bacteria > Myxococcota_A > UBA9042 > DTJE01 > DTJE01 > JAGOKF01. Next base: position 11,369 of record JAGOKF010000095.1, read on the forward strand.
GACCCGGAGTCTGCGGACCTTCGTCGCGATCAGGTGGGCGTACTGGCCTCCGAAATCGACCACGGCAATGGCATCGTGCTGCATCGGGGCTCCCGGTGGTGAGAGAACGGCCTTCCCGGCGCCAGGGGCCCCCCTTGATACCCCATTTCCCGCCTTCCGAAAAGTCCCCGGAGGGGGGTCACAGGCGGAGGCGCTCCTCGATGTCCCGGAGGACGCCCTGGAGCGACTCGTCGTGGGGGAGGACCTCCTCGATGGCCTGGAGGCCCGCGACGATGGTCGAATGGCTCCGTCCCCCCAGCAGGTGGCCGATGGCCGGGAAGGAGGCCCGGGTGTACTTGCGGATCAGGTAGATCGCGATCTGCCGGGGCAGAGAGACCCCCCGGTGGCGCTTCGGTCCCTTCAGGTCCTGGATCGAGAGCCCGTGGATCTCGGCCACCACGCGGAGGATGAACTCGGCGGTGACGGGGGTCCGCTTCCGGCCGGGGCTCTCGGTCAACATCCGGCGGGCCAGGTCCACCGACAGCGGGACCTTCCAGATCAGGGAATGGGCGGTCATCCGGTTCAGGGCGCCCTCCAGTTCCCGGACCGAGTCCCGGTAGTGCTGGGCCAGGACCCGGGCCGCCTCCACCGGGAGGTCCATGCCCTCCGCCCGGGCCTTCTGGAGCAGGATGCGGACCCGCAGGTCCTCGTCTGGCTGGGGAATCTCCACCGCAAGGCCCCACTGGAAGCGGCTGCGCAGCCGATCCGAGAAGTCCGGGAGACTCTCGGGGGACCGGTCGCTGGTGATCACGATCTGGCGCCCCGACTCGTAGAGGGCGTTGAAGGTGTGGAAGAACTCGTCCTGGGGGAACTCCTTCCGGTGGAGGTACTGGACGTCGTCCAGCAGCAGCAGGTCGTACCGGCTCCGGTAGCGGTGCCGCAGCAGGTCCAGGCGCTGGTTCTTGATGGCGGTCATCACCTCGTTGACGTAGGCCTCCCCGGTCACGTATCCCACCTTCCGGTTCGGGTGTTCGGCCCGCACCCGCTGGGCGATGGCATGGAGAAGGTGCGTCTTGCCCACCCCCACGGGGCCCCAGAGGAAGAGGGGGTTGTAGGCCTGGCCGGGGCGATCGGCCGCCATCCGGCACGCCGCCGCGGCCACCTGGTTCGTGGGCCCTTCCAGGTACGTCTCGAAGGTGAACCGGGACACCAGGCGCACCGGCGATTCCTCATCGGGTCCGCCGGGCGCCGGGGCCTCGATCGCCGCAGCCTTGCCGGGGATGTGGAAATCTACCCCCACCGGCTGCCGGGCCGTGTCCCAGAGGGCGTCCTGGATCTGGTCCAGCAGGTTGTCCCGGATCCACTGCCGGGAGAAGTCGTCCGGGACCTCGAGCACCAGGTGTCCGTCGCCGTCCGTCAGGGCCCGGATCGGCCGGATCCAGGACTCGAACTGCCCCGGGTCCATCCGGTCCTTCAGCAGTGCCAGCGCCTTGTTCCAGAGTTCCGACATGGAAAACCCACACTCCTTCCCCACACCCGGGGATCCGCTTCCTTCCTGTTGGAAAAAGTGGCGGGTTGTGCCCGCAAGGGGGGAAGGTAGCGGAGAAGAATCCCGCATTCAACGGGCCCGATCCGGGGTTTTGGGAACATCAAGAAAAGCAAAGGGTTGGCGGTACGGGGCGGGCCGGTGGAGGTGCCATTGCCATTGATCCAACCCACCACATTTCTTCGATTCCACTGGATTCGTTCGGGATTTCATTGGGTTGCGGATCGCTGGCGGAAACCGTCCGTCGGCAAAGGATTTTCCCGGCGGCCTCAGAGGGCCTCGGGGGGAGGGGCGCAACGGCCGTCGGAGCAGGCCTCCCCCGGGTCGCAGTCCCCGTGCGAAAGGCATGGGAACGCCACTTCCAGCACGGTGGGACAGCCGGTGGAACAGGTGCCGCCTCCCGAGGTGACGA
>JAGOKF010000096.1 GCA_017994695.1 Myxococcota bacterium
TGGAGGAGGTGCCCCCGGGGGCTGTGGCCGGCATTCCGGTGATCCCAGGCCAGGGTCTCGAAGGAGGTCAGGGCGGGCAGGACCGGAGGGGCCCCGGGGTCGCCGGCCAGGGGCAGGGACTGGCCCCGGCGGGCCACCAGGGGCCCGAGGGCCCAGAGGGCCTCCCGGCGGGACAGGCCGAACCCCTCGAAGGCCCCGGCTCGGGCCAGGGCCTGAAGGGCCGGGGAGGGCAGGCCCGTCCGGGCCACGAAGTCCTCCAGGGAGGGGTAGGGAGGCGGGGCCTCCTCCAGGGCCTTCCGGTGGGCGGGTCCCAGGCCGCGGACCAGCCGCAGGCCCATCCGGACCCCGAAGGGGTGGCGGCCCCCCGGCGTCTCCTCCAGGGAGCAGTCCCAGTCGCTGCGGCGCGCGTCCACCGGGAGCACCTCCAGGCCGTGGCGGCGGGCATCCTGGACGATGGTGGCGACGGAGTAGAAGCCCATCGGCTGGGCGTTCAACAGCGCGCAGACGAACTCCGGCAGAAAGTGGCGGCGCAGCCAGGCCGTGGCCTGGCAGATCAGGGCGAAGGACGCGGCGTGGGACTCCGGGAACCCGTATTCCCCGAAGCCCCGGATCTGCTGGAAGACCCGCTCGGCGAACTCCGCGGGGATCCCCTTCTCGATCATCCGGGACACCAGGCGATCCCGGTGGGCCTCGATGCGCCCCCCGCGGCGCCAGGCCGCCATGTCCCGGCGCAACTGGTCCGCCTCCCCGGGGGTGTAGTCGGCGGCCACCACCGCCAGGCGCATCACCTGTTCCTGGAACAGCGGCACTCCCAGCGTCTTCTCCAGGACCGGGCGCAGGGAGGGGTGGGGATACTCCACCGCCTCGAGGCCCTGGCGCCGGCGCAGGTAGGGGTGGAACATCTGGCCGGCGATGGGCCCCGGCCGGACGATGCTGATCTCGATCACCAGATCGTACCAGGTCCTCGGGCGCAGGCGGGGCAGGGTCGCCATCTGGGCCCGGCTCTCCAGCTGGAAGACGCCCACCGTGTCCCCCCGGCAGAGCATCTCGAAGGTGGCCGGGTCGTCGGGGGGCACCCGGGAGAGGTCCAGGTGCAGGCCCCGGTGGCGGCGGACCAGGTCCAGGCAGAGGTCCACCTGGGTCAGGGCCCCGAGGCCCAGCAGGTCCACCTTGAAGAGGCCCAGGGCCTCGACGTCGTCCTTGTCCCACTGGATCACGGTCCGGTCCTCCATCGCGGCGGGCTGGATCGGGACCAGGTCGCAGACGGGGTCGTGGCCCAGCAGAAACCCCCCGGGGTGGATCGAGAGATGCCGGGGAACGTCCTGGAGGTCCAGCACCCGGTCCCGCAGCACCCGGCCGATCCCGGCGTCCGGGTCCAGGCCCGCGGCCCGGTAGAGGTCGTCCTCCGGGGGGTCCCAGTGGGAGGCCAGGCGCGCCAGGCGGTCCACCGCCAGGGCCGGCAGCCCCAGGGCCTTGCCCGCCTCCCGGATCGCGGACCGGGGGCGGAAGCGCACCACGTTGGCCACCATCGCCGCCCGGTCCCTCCCGTAGGTCCGGTAGACGTGCTGGATCACCTCCTCCCGGCGGTGATGGGCGATGTCCAGGTCGATGTCCGGGGGCTCGGCCCGTTCCCGGGACAGGAAGCGCTCGAACAGCAGGCCCATCCGCACGGGGTCCACCGCGGTGATCCCCAGGCAGTAGCAGACCGCCGAGTTGGCGGCGGACCCCCGTCCCTGGCAGAGGATGCCCTGCCCGCGGCACCAGCGGACGATTTCGTGCATGGTCAGGAAATAGCCGCCGTAGTCCAGTTCCTCGATCAGGGCCAGTTCCCGGTCCAGCTGGGCCCGGACCTCGTCGGGAATCCGCCCGCCGTAGCGTTCCCGGGCCCCCTCCCAGGTGCGCTGGCGGAGGTGGCTGGCGGTCGTGGCCCCTTCCGGGAGGCGCTCCAGGGGATAGCGGTACCGGAGGTCGGCCAGGGAGAATCGGCAGCGATCCGCCACTTCCCGGGTGCGGTCCACCGCGGCCGGATCGTCGGCGAACAGGGCCCGGGCGGCCTCGGCGGACACCAGGGCGTGGCGATCGTTGGCCCGGAGGCGCCGCCCGGCCGCCTCCAGGGGCACCTGGTGGCGGATGGCCGCCAGCAGGTCCTGGAGGGGGCGCCGGGCCGGGTCGTGGTAGAGGACCTCCACCCCGGCCACCACCGGGAGGCCCAGGCGCCGGGCCTGCCGGCGCAGGCGGGCCTCGGCGGGGACCTCCTCCTCCTGGAGCGACCGGGTCGCCAGGGCATACAGGCGGTCCCCGAAGGCGTCCCGGATCGCCAGGGATTCCCGGGGGGGACCGTCGGGATGGGCCAGGGGACCGGAAGGCCCCCCCCACAGGGCCACCAGGCCCTCGCTGTGGGCGGCGACCTGGTCCCAGGACGCCCGGGGCCTCCGGGGGGACTTCCGGGGCGCCGGGCGGTCCCCGTCCACCACCCCCGACCCCCAGGCCAGGGTCAGCAGGCGGCAGAGGCGGGCCCACCCGGTGCGGCTGGCCGCCAGCAGCACCAGCGGCGACCCGTCCTCCATCGTCACCTCGGCCCCGGGAATCAGCCGGATCCCCAGGGCCCGGGCCCGGACCCAGGCCCGGGGCAGGCCCTGCACCGAGTCCCGATCCGTCAGGGCCAGCGCCGGCAGGCCCAGGGCATGGGCCCGGTCCACCAGGTCCTCGGGGGCGCTGGCCCCCTCCAGCAGCGAGGCGTGGCTCTTGCACCACAGGGGAACCCAGGATCCGGCCATGGCCTACTCCACCCGCCCCTGGAGCCACCACCGCCCCGCCTCCCGGAAGACCCAGAGCACCTGGCCGTCCCGGGTTTCCACGTAGCCGTACTCCCGGCGCACCTCCCGGGAATCCCACCACCTCCCCGACACCAGGAAGGGGCCCTTCCAGGCCCGGACGGTCCCCAGGCCCGGAACCGGGAGGCCCGGAGAGGGGACCCGGTCCCCGGGAATGGGCAGTTCCACCGGGGCCGGGAGGACCCGGCGCACCCGGGGTCCCGGCCCCGGGGCCCCCGGCCTCGGAGGCCGCAGTCCCTGGAGGGGCATCCACCGCCCGGCCTCCTCGGGAAGCCAGGCGTCCTGGAGCCGGGGCCCCACCACCGCCCCGTCCCCGAACCGGGCCCGCAACCGGGCCAGGGCCTGCAGGGCCGCCGCCGGGTCCCGCCGGGTCTCCCGGAAGAGCCGCAACTGCCCGGCGGGTAGGGGGACCGCCTCGGCCTCCAGGGCCAGGCCCCGCACCGGCGCCGGCAGGGGGGACGACTCCAGGCGCAGGCGCAGCAGCGCCAGCACCGGCAGGCCGTTCGTCGCCGGCTCTGCCGGCCGCACGGTCCAGAGGCGGATCCCCGGGTCCGGGGACCCGTCCCCCGGGGACAGCAGGAGGTCGTCCAGCGACCACCGGACCTGGAGCGATCCCAGCGCCAGCCCCTGCATCGCCAGGCGCCCGAGGATCCGGTCCAGCAGCCGCTTGGCCCGGAACAGCAGGCGGTCCGGATCCTCCTCCCGTTCCTCCAGGTCCTCGGCCTCCCGGAGCGGGTCCGCCACCGGCACCGGCCGCAGGGGTTCCTCCCCCTCCCCCGAGGCGGCCCGGTGCAGTCCCTCCACCTCGGCACCGAACCGGGCGGACAGGCCCTCCCGGGGAAGCCTCCGCAGGTCCCCCAGGGTCCGGACGCCCAGGACCTCCAGCGCGACCAGCCGGTCCGGGGACAGGGGCACCCGGGACAGGGGCACCCCGTCCAGGGCCTCCCGTTCCCGGTCCCGGGTCCGGAAGGCCAGCACGCCCGGGTCCGTCCGGGCCAGCATCCAGGTGGCGAACCGGGAGAAGCCCACCACCACCGAGGACCGGTACCCCTCCCGGGCCAGGGCCTCCCGGACCGCGTGGGCCCAGGCGTTGGCCGAGGGGAAGATCCGCTGCAGGCCCCGGACGTCCGTCCAGAGGGTCCCCGGGTGGTCCCGGGAGGGCTCGACCGCCGGCGAGAAGGCGCTCAGCACCCGGTGCAGCCGGTCCCGGGCCAGGTCCAGCCGCCGGGCCGAGGCCGCTTCCCCCCGGAGGGCCGGGACCAGGCCCAGGGCGGCCGCGTACCGCATCCCCGGCCGGATCCCCTGGCGCCAGGCCTCCCGGTCGACCTGGAGGATCGGGGCCAGGGGGCGGTCCTCGGCCACCACCGCCACCGGCAGGCCCGCCCAGTCCGGGTGATCCTGGATGGCCCGCTGCAGCAGGAGGTCCGGCACCTCAACACAGGCCAGCCGGTCCATGGCAGACCCCCTCGTGCCGGAATCCCGGGCCCCGCCGCTTGTCCTTCCGGACCGTCAGCCGGAATCCCGGGTCCCCAGGGCGGGCGTCGAGACGCAGCGACACGAAGGACCCCAGGGAGGGCGTCCCGGGGTCCTTGTCGGTCAGCACCACCAGCGCCGCGTCCTGCCGCTGGGCCAGGCCGGCCAGCCGGGCCCACGCCGCCATCGGGCCATCCCCCGGGCCCAGGTCCAGGATCACCAGCCCGAAGGCCCCCGATCGCAGCAGTTCGTCGGCGGCCGCCAGGGCCGGTCCCGCCGAGGCGAGACGCACCACCGCCAGGGCCTCCAGGTCCACTCCCCAGGCTGCCATGTCCGGAGGGAAGAAGAGGCTGCCCTGCCCGGAGACCCAGGCGACCGTCTCCCCCTGCCGCTGGGCATCCCGGACCAGCACCGCGACGGCGGTCAGGGAGGCCGACGCCCCCAGGGCCGAGACCTCCGCCACCCGCCCGGCCACTTCCGCCAGCGACCAGGCCGCCTCCCCCGGGGGCCGGGAGACCTGGGCGGCCCGGGGCAGGTCCGGGAGGATCCGGGCGGCATTTCCGTCCCCGCGGGCCATCGTCACGCCTCCGGGGGCTCCAGCCCCCCCTCTTCCAGCAGGCGGCGGATCTCGATCACCTTGCCCAGCAGCACCAGGTCCTCGGGGTCCGGGCGCAGGACGGGGTGGCGCGGATTCTCCGGCCAGAGTTCCGGGCGGCCCGCCGCCAGGCGCAGGCGCTTCACCGTGGCCTCGTCCCCGACCCGGGCCACCACGATGTCCCCCGGGTCCGCCACCGCCTGCCGGCGCACCACTACGAGATCCCCGTCCAGGATGCCGGCGCCGGTCATGCTGTCCCCCTGGACCCGCAGCGCGAAGAGTTCCCCGGCCGCGCGCCGGGACTGGAACGAGAGGTAGCCCAGCAGGTCCTCCGTCGCCGTGCGCCAGGGACCGGCGGGCACGCGGCCCAGCACGGGAACCCGGGTCGGGGGACGATGGTCCGGCAGGCGGAAGCCCCGGGACCGGCCCGACTCCTGCACCAGGCGCCCCTCCTCCACCAGCCCCTGGAGATGCCGGGCCGCCGACTGCACCGCCCGGAACCCCAGGGCCCGCTGGACCTCCCGGATCGTCGGAGGCCGTCCCTCCCGGACCCGTTCGGCCACGAACCGCCAGACCCGTTCCCGGGCCTCTCCTCGGGGAAGCCGTTCCATGCCCCCATGCTCGCAGACATTTGTCTGCATGTCAAGCCCAAGGGGGACAGTCACCGTTTTACCAACCCCAACATCCCGTTTTTACGGATATTTCCAACAACCGCCGGATCGCGGACCCCTGCCTCCCGGATCGTTCCGGTTCGTTCCAGGAACTTCGAGTGATTCCCGGGAACTTGTAACAATTTCAACGGATAAGATGCGACAAAAAGGTGACTGTCCCCCGTTTTCACGACGCGCTACGATCCGTGGCCAGAACCCCGAGTCCACGAAGAGGAGGAACCCATGAAGGTCATCGTGCTGGGAGCCTGTGCGGACATGGCCGTGCCGTTCCTGCCGGAACTGCTCCGCGAGGGGGACGTCGATCAGGTCACCCTCGCGGACCGCGATGCCGACGGCCTGCAACGGCGGCTGCCGGAAGGGGATCCCCGGTGCCGGGTCCGGGTGGTGGATGCCGCCCGGAAACAGGACCTGGTCGAGGCCCTGCGGGGACACGACGTGGCCGCGGGGTTCATCGGTCCCTTCTACCGCTTCGAGGCGCCCATCGCCCGGGCCTGCATCGAGGCAGGGTGCCACTACGTCTCCATCGCCGACGACTACGACGCCTTCCTGGCCGTCTCGGCGCTCCACGAGGAGGCACGGAAGGCCGGCGTCACGGTGATCACCGGCCTCGGCAACTCGCCGGGACTCACGAACCTGCTGGCCCTGAAAGGCTACCGGTCCCTGGACCGGGCGGACCGGATCCACGTCGCCTGGACCGGAGGGTCCGACGAGGACGTGGGCCCGGCCAACGTGCTCCACGTGATGCACATCTTCGAGGGCCAGACGATGCAGTGGCACGACGGCCACCCGGTCCTGGTACCCTGCGGCAGCGATCCCCGGGAGGTGGTCTTCCCTCCGCCCATCGGGCGCCAGACCGTCTTCGTGACGGGCCATGCCGAGTCGGTGTCCCTTCCCCGCTACCTGCCGGGACTCCAGGAGGTCACGCTCCACGGCGGCATCCGGCCCGTCTGGGTCGCCCGCCTGGCCACGGCCCTGGGCCGCCTGGGCCTGACGTCCACCGACGACCGGCGCCGGGCCCTGGCGCGCATCCTGTCGCCGGCGATGGGCATCTTCTCGATGGGCGGCAGCGCCAACCGGTCGGTCTTCCGCATCGACGTCCACGGGGTCCGGGATGGCCGGCCGGCGCACCTGTGCTACGAGGGCGTCGGCCCCATCGCCCGGATCACCTCGATGCCGCTGCTGGAGGGGGTGCTGGCGGTGGGCCGGGGAGAGATCCGCCGCCGAGGCGTGTTCCCGCCGGAGGGCATCCTGAACCCCGACACGTTCCTGCCTCGGGTCCAGGCCCGGGGGGTGGAGATCCGGGCCCGCGATCCGTGACGGGCCCGGGATCCCGCAACGATTCCCGGGAATAAGATGCGACAAACAGGTGACTGTCCCCCGCCGATTTGCTAGCCTGCCGGGGGAGGGAACCGGGGAGGGGCCATGATCCGGGTGCTGGTGCTGGCCAACGCGGAGTTCGGGCACGACCGGGCGGACACGGAACCCGAGGTGCTGCCCGACGTGGTGGAGGTCCTGGGGGTCAGCCGCCGGGTCACCGAGGAACTGAACCAAAGCTCGCTCTTCGAGGCCCGCCTGGCCCTGGTGCAGACGATGGAGGACATCCGGAGGGCCCTGGACGAGGAGGCCCCGGACCTCGTGTTCCACCTGGTCGAATCGCTGCTGTGCCAGCAAATCTACGAGTCCTTTACGGCCTCCCTGCTGGAGCACCGGGGAATCCCCTTCACCGGATCCGGTTCCCAGGCCCTCCGGGGCTGCCTGGACAAGGCCTGGACGACCTTCTGGCTGGGCCGCAACGGCATCCCCGTCCCCCGTTCCGTGCTGGTGGACGCCGCCAGGCTGGAGCGGGACCCGGGCCTCCTGGACCGATTCCCGCTGCCGGCCATCGTGAAGCCCGCCCGGACCGACGGATCCGTGGGGATCGACCAGAAGGCCGTCATCCGGTCCTCGCCCCAGGCCCTGGTCGACCGGGTGCGGCTCGTGCTGGAAGAACACGGGGGACGTGCCCTGGTGCAGGAGTTCCTGGAGGGGCGAGAGTTCCGGGTGGCCTGCCTGGGCAACCACCCGGTCCAGACGATGCCCGTCAACGAGCTGATGTTCGACCTGCCCGAGGGCTTCGAGCGGGTCTACGACTACGATTCCAAGTGGCGGGAGGGGACTCCCTCCTTCGACGGCACCTGGCGGGAGGTGCCCCGGCTGCCTCCCCGGCTCCAGCACCGCCTGGAGTCCCTGGCCCGGGCCTCTTTCGAGCGGATGGGGATGCGGGACTACGGCACCGTGGAATTCCGCATGGACGCCGCCGGGATGCCCCGGGTGATCGACATCAACGCCAACTGCGACCTGGGGGAGGCGGCCTGGTTCTCGAAGACCTGTCGGCTCCGGGGCATCTCCCACGGGGACCTGATCCGGACCATCGCCTCGATGGCGGTCGCCCGAGGAGTGCCCCGCCCCCCCCCGGAGGAAGCCTCCACGGGACGGGAAGCCAACCGCCCGGCCATCGAGGAAGGCAGGTGCATCGCGGCCACCGGGTAGGATCATGGCCCGGACCTGCCGGACCGCCCGGCCCGACGACCCGGCAAGGTTCTGCTGCTTCAGGGCACGGCGCCCGGGGACCCGACCCGGAAATGACGCCCCATCCAGTAGGCCAGCCGGAAATCCACTCCCGGGAGCAGCGCCGATCCGTCCCCGTCCCGGTTCGGCTGGTAGGGATTGGACCGCCAGTGGAAATTCGACGGGCCCAGCAGGCGCATCGGGATCGGCTCCAGAGTCACCAGGTCCCCGTTCCGCCCAACGCACCCCAGAGCGGTGAACCGAGTGACGCCGTCGGTGGCCAGGCAGTCCGGGTCCTCGACCTGGGGCGAGGACTCCGTGCAGTGCGCCTGGGGGCACTGCTCCACCCCGAAGTTCCAGTAGGGCGGGGCCGGGAACTCCCGCAGGGTGCGGATCCCCCGCTCCAGGGCCGCCCGGTCCAGCACCGACCCGTCGGCGGGCCACCAGAAGGACCCGTCAGCGGCGCCATGGGCGTGGACGAAGTCATAGAGCGAGTAGGCGAACTCCGCCGGCTGGCGGGACTGCCCCGGCCGGGCGTACATGCCGTCCTCCAGCCCCAGACGCACGGCCTGCCGGGCCTCGTCGTCGGCCAGGTAGCGCATCGCCAGCCAGGCCCCCTGGAAGGCCATGTTGTAGTTCGAGTAGTTCGATACGAGACCCATGTCCACCAGGTAGAGTTCGTCCCGAGCGATCTCCTGGAGGCGCCTTCCGCCGATCAGTTCCCCGTACAGCCAGGTCTTCAGACCCGGGTCTTCCGTGACGAAGACCCAGGCGGCGACGATCCCCAGGGCCATCATCGCGTGGAACCCGTTGCGAATCTCCTCTCCATAGAGGATCCCGTCCAGGTTGTGCTCGTTGAGCCATCCGTGGAGGGTCGTCCGGCCGTCGGCGTCGGGGATCTCCAAGTCGTAGCCGCTCGGTCGGATCACCTGCAACTGCCGGGCGACCGCCAGGGCGTCCTCCCGGAGGCGGTCCTTCGCCGCCCCCGGGATGTCCGGGTCGTCCCGGATGGCCTCCCAGGCCGCCGCGTACCCCGCGACCCAGCCGATGTACATGTCCCGGCTGATGGAGTCCTCCCAGACCAGGTTCGGGTACTGGCCCGAGAAGTCCCTCCGCCAGGTCCCGTTGTTCTTCACCGGCGGCAGGGGGTTGCCCTGATCGTCGAAGAGGGGGACCACCGTGACGTTCTGCCCGTCCCCCGGCAGGTCGGTCCGGGCGATTCCCCGGGCGATCACCCCCGGGGCGCCCGTGATCGCCACCACCACGCGCAGCGCCTCCAGGTCCCCCAGAAGCCACTCCCGGGCCCGCCGCACCTCGTCGCAGGGGGCCCCCTGGTCCCGGAGCACCATGTACCGGTAGGCGTCGGCGGCCACGCCGTCACCCGCGTAGAGGCCCGCCACCTTGTGCTGGGACGCGATCACCGAGCGCGACGACCGTCCGGCGAAGGCCTCGAAGTCCCAGGCGCCCGGCGTCGCCGCGAAGTCGGCCAGTCGCTGGCGGTCCTCCGGGGCGTCCAGAGGGATCGTGACGTCGGTGTTCAGGTGCATCGCCGCGGCGTGGAATGCGGTCCAGACGCGGTCGTAGGCCTCGGCCTTCGCCGCCAGGTCCGCGTCGTGCCCCGGCTGGCCCGGTCCCGGGATCAGGGTGGACCAGCGGACCTGGCCGCTGCCGCAGGGAGGGGGATCGAAGGGGACCTCGGGCAGGTGGTCCGGCCCGAAGCCCGGGTCCCTCGGCGCCCAGTCCACGGTCCCGGGGTCGTCGCCGCCCGGATCGGGGGCCTCCTCGGCCGCCCCGTCTGCCGGTCCGGCATCCCCCGGATCCGCCGGTCCATCCTCCGTCCCTCCCGGATCTCCGGGGACCTCGCCCTCCCATCCCGAGTCGAGGCCGAGGTCCCCGGAAGGGTCGCTTTCGGGCCCTCCGCCTCCCCCGCAGGCCAGCAGCAGTCCCAGCAGTCCCGCGCCCCAGCGAACCGTCCCCATCGCTCCTCCCCCCCCGGCTCCGGCGGCCATCGACCGATCCCGCGACCTATTGTGCCTCACGACGGTTCTTGGGAACAGCGCGACCCAAACGCGGGCAAAGGGACTTCGGAAGGGGTGCGGAGCGGGATACGGGAGTCGAACCCGCGACCTACAGCTTGGGAAGCTGTCACTCTACCACTGAGTTAATCCCGCACGCCCAAGGCAACGGGATTCATAGCCCCATCGGCCGCCCCTTGTCAAGATCCCTTCCCCACCCGGTCCGCCCGGTCCGCCTCCGAAGTTGACGATCCGCCGCCTTTTCCGGTATGGGAATTCCTTCCTCCGGACGGAGGCCCACCGTGCCGCTCGCGACCAGAACCTGGACCCTCCTGATCGCCCTGGGGCTGATCTCCGTGGCCTGCTCCAGGGAGGGCGACCCCACGCCGTCCGAGCCCTGCGCGCCGTCCTGCGGGGATCGGGAGTGCGGGGACGACGGCTGCGGAGGGTCCTGCGGGGACTGCCCCGGCGGATCGTGCCTGGAGGGCCGGTGCTGCCTGCCGGACTGCGACGGGAAGACCTGCGGGGATGACGGCTGCGGCGGAACCTGCGGCGAGTGCACCGGCATCTGCACCGAGGGATCCTGCTGCCTGCCGGACTGCGACGGGAAGGCCTGCGGGGACGACGGCTGCGGAGGATCCTGCGGGTCCTGTGCAGACCCCTGTTCCGGAGAACCGGACGATCCGTCCCTGTGCCTGGAGGGAACCTGCCTGTCGCCCTGCTGCCCCGACTGCGACGGAAAGGCCTGCGGGGACGACGGCTGCGGCGGAACCTGCGGGACCTGCGATCCGGGGGTCTGTTTCGAGGATCGATGCTGCGTGCCCGACTGCGACGGAAAGGCCTGCGGGGACGACGGCTGCGGTGGGTCCTGCGGCGGCTGCGAGGACGACCTGGAGTGCCGCGAGGGGGCCTGCCGGATCCCCTGCGGCCGGGAGGGCTTCTCCCCCGTGCGGGCCGTGGGGTCCTGGAAGCCCTACGGCGACAGCCCGGACGGCACGCTGTTCTACCAGGCCGTGGACGCCCTTGCCGGAACCCGCAGCATCCTGACCCTGGAGATCCGCCAGGCCGCCCCTTTCGCGGGTCCGAAGGAGCCCGGGACCTACCCCTTCACCGCCTCCCGGTATTCGAAGTGCGACATCTGCCTGCGGCTGGCCGAGGACTGCACCGAGACCGGGTGCGCCCGGCAGTACCTGGCCACCGAGGGCACGCTGGTGATCGAGGCCATGGACCGGGCCGACGGTCCATTCCGGGCCAGCCTCCGGGACGTGGTCTTCCGGGAGGCCCTCATCGACGTCGCCGCCTGGACCTCCTGGGTGCAGCCCGCCGGAAGGACCTGGTGCATGGACGGCATCGAGACCGTCGCCGACCAGGTGGCCCTGGCGGTCCCGGAGCCCGCCTGCGTGGCCGAGGGCACGGGGGTGCTGGCCGACCAGAACATCGCCGACTTCACGCTGCCGAACTGCAACGGCGACCCGGTGAACCTCCACTCCCTCTGCGGGGAGGTGAAGGCCGTGTGGCTGGTGCTGGTGGCGGCATGGTGCCCCTTCTGCAGCGAGTACGCCCCCCTGGCCCGGCAGACCGAGCAGTCCTTCGGCGGCAAGGTGCGCCTGCTGACGGTGCTGGGCGAGGACCGGGGAGGCAACGCCCCGGACCAGGCCGACTGCCAGGCCTACGCGCGGTCCCACAACCTGGACCCGGCCTTCGTGCTGACGGACCACCGCTGGGGGACGACCGTCGATCACATCTATCCCTACGGGTTCCAGGGCATCCCATACGAGATGGTCCTGGACGGGGACAACATGGCCTACATCTGGTCCACCGGCCAGCGGGGCAATCTGGGCACGGTGCTGGAGTCCCTGGTCGCCTGGTAGGGCGGGGCCCCGGTCACGGCCCCGGCGGCACGACCACCAACACGGCCTCGTTGGCCGCCGCCTCGTAGTCCCGGAGGTCCCCCGGCCCCAGGAAGACGGCCCGGTTGCCGTGGCAGGAGTCGGTGCAGTTCGCGGTGCGGGCCGTGGTGCGCCGGATCGTGTGGGGGGTCGCCAGGGTCCAGGTCGGCGCCGCGTCGAAGGCGGGAAGCAGGCCCGGGCCGTAGAAATCGAACAGCCCCGGGGCCGCCGGGACCCGCCGCAGGGGCACCCACCGCTCGGGGTGCCGGGCGTCCCGCCGCGGGTTGAATCCCAGGCGAACGCCCAGCCAGGACACGTGGTCCGGCTCGTTGACCTCCGACACCGGCACCCCGGCCGGACTCAGGGAGACGTGGCAGCCGACGCACCCCTTCCACTCGGCGGCATGGCAGGCCTGGCACGACAGCAGCAGGGCGCCCAGTTCGTCCCGGTGGACCGCGTGGAAGGGGTTCCGGCGGAAGGCCTCGCCGTCGGGATGGCAGTCCGAGCACCGGGGCGAGGAATCCACGTCGTAGCGGTGCGTCGCGTCCTCCCCGCCCTTTCCGTGCATCCCGTCGCCCGAGTGGCAGTCGGTGCACTCCATCCCGGCCAGGAAGTGCACGTCGGCGGGGATCCCGGCGTTGCGTCCCTCGTACTCCTGCCGGACCCGGGTGCCGTGGCAGCCCGTGCAGGTCAGGAAACCCGGCGCCCGCCGGACGAAGGCGTGTCCCTGGAGCAGACCGCCGCCGGCCGGTGCCGGCGCGCTGACGTGGCACTGGCCGCAGGAGGCGTGGCAGCGCCCGCAATGGGTCCGGTAGGCCGAATCCACCAGGGGCGACAGGGGCCCGCCGGCGCGGATCTCGACGGACCGCCGCTTGCCCGCCTCGGTGGCGTGGAGGCTCTGGGCGAAGGTCGTCGCCACCTCCGGATGGCAGCGCCCGCAGGAGTCGCCGGGATCGGGCACGCTGGGGTCCGCCACGAGCCCCGCGTGGGCCTCTCGGCGGGTGGTGGCCGTCGGATCGCCGCCATGGCAGTCCGTGCATGCCAGGGCGCCGTGGACCGGGTCCCGGTCGAAGTCGGCGGTCACCCGGACCTTCTGGTGCACCGGTGCGGGCGGCACCTCGCCTCCGCAGCATTCCCCCTTGCTCTCGTCCAGGGGCCGGGGAGGCGGCGGGTCCGCCTCCAGGTCCGCCAGCAGGCGGGCCGAGTTCCGGTGGCAGTCCCCGCATCCGTTCGACGGGAGGGAGGCATCGGGCTGCACGT